>JANXQE010000166.1 GCA_025356925.1 Limisphaerales bacterium
TGATTGTCCTCGGGATTAGGCCGATAAAGAAGCGCGGGCGTCCGGTTCGGCTGTTCCCTTGTTCCGAGCAACCGGGAGGCCGATGGAACTGGCAGACGACCCGTCTGCGTCAGTTTAAACACTTTTCAAACATCTCTCGGGGAATGAGTGTAGGTTCCAGGTGTGTTGATGGATATTAAGTCGCGAACAAAGGAAGAGTTGCAGGCCGAGTTTAAAGACTGGGGTCAGCCGGCCTATCGCGTCCAGCAACTGCTTGAGTGGTTGTACGTCCATCGGGTGCCCGATTGGGCGTCAATGTCCAACCTGCCCAAGGCTTTGCTGGATCAGCTCAAAGCCCACTATGACCTGCGGACGCTTGAACTGGTTCGAAAGCAAGGCTCGCGCGACACCACGCAGAAGTTTCTCTGGCGGTTAGCGGATCAATCCATGATCGAAAGCGTCCTGATTCCAGCGAATCCAACCCTCTACGGTGAGCCAAGCGATCGCCGCACGCTGTGTCTGTCAACCCAGGTAGGGTGCGCCTACGGATGTCGTTTTTGCGCCAGTGGCCTGGAAGGCTGGAAGCGCAATCTCGAGCCCAACGAGATGATTGAACAGGTCCTCGCAGTCGAACGCTGGAACCACGCCGAATCACCCGCAACCGAACCCTCAGAGCCACGCAACACGGTCCCGGTTCAGCGCCTCATTTCCAACCTTGTGATTATGGGAATGGGCGAGCCGCTGGCGAATTATGATAACCTGCTGAAGGCTCTCAGAATCCTGAACGCACCCTGGGGAGGTGCGATTGGGGCGCGGAAAATCACGGTCTCGACCAGTGGCCTTGCGCCGCAAATTCGACAACTGGCGGACGAGCCCTTGCAGTTCCGGCTGGCCATCTCATTGCATGGCGCGACCGACGCCACCCGCAACAAGATCATGCCGATCAACCGCAAGTATCCGCTCAAGGAGTTAATCGCCGCTTGCGAGTATTACCAGCAACAGCGCGGACGCATGATCACGTTCGAGTATATTCTGATCGCCGGCATCAACGACGGGCTGGATCAGGTCGGTCCTCTGACGTTGCTCGCGCGCCGGCTCAACGCCAAAGTTAACTTGATTCCCTACAACGACGTGGAGGGTCTCCCGTGGAAGCGCCCGGCTGAGGAGGTCCAGGAACGTTTCCTGAAGGCGCTCGAAACCGGCGGCGCCAGCGCGACTTTGCGCCGTGAAAAGGGCCATGACATCGAGGCTGCCTGTGGCCAACTTCGCCTGAAAACCGAACGCGAACTCGCAATGCGCTGAGCCGCAGGCGCGCTCCCCGACCAGTCTTGGGTTATTTTCTCTAGCGCCGGATTATGCCGAGTAACCTGGGCTGCTCCTCAAAATCATTGAGGGACCGCCCTTTCGTTCATTTTTCAACTCTGCATTATCAGAGCACCTGCCGGGCGGCGGAATGCTGATTAGGGCAAACTTGGCGTTAGGTTTCTTTTCGCTCTTTTCACGGCTAACAGATCAAATAACGAATTGACGTGAATTAGCACCACCACTGGCGGGCCGATGGGTCCCATCATCTCTTGGGATAACTCGGAGCTTCTTTCACTTCCAAGATTTGTTTGGTGTGGCGCTCGCTGTGCGCGGCAATATAGAGCACCCACTCGTAAGCATCGAGCTTCTTCCCATTGAGCCAGGTGATTTGTGGGAGGTTGTAGGCATGCTGCCGCAAATCCTTGGTCGATTTCAAGAATTGGATGGTCTTGGCCCGGCTTGTCTGGAAGTGTTTCAGGCTCTCTTCCGGCGAGCCGAAGCGTTTGTTTGGAATGAGCGGCTCAGGCGCCTGCGCTTTGTGCGTGCGGTCGACGAGTCGTTGCAGGACAAGCTCATCCAGAGCCGTGAGGTCTTCGGCTTCGGTCCGTGCCGTGGCACTCATCACCGGGCCCTGGATCAGGTTCATCATAAGATCTTCCGCCGCGGCGATATGTTCCGTTACTTCGGCTATCGACCATCGATTGGTAGCCTGCTTGAAATTCCATTGTGCCTCCGAAAGTCCCGCTGTTGCCGCCAGAACGCCCGCGCGAGTTTTTTCCAGGTATTTGACCGCCTTGTCGAGTTCGGCCGAAGTAACATCCTGCGCTTTGACCATGGGGCTCACGAACGATCCCGTCAAACAGAGTGCCAGCAGTATTGATTTCATTTATTCCAACGCTCCTTTCAGATTATTGCGTTACAGTTGTTTTAAACTTAGTCCTTTGGATCGTGGAGCAGGGAAAAAACACCCCTGCGTATCCTTGACGAATCGGCACCCCAATTCTCGTCCCAGTGACCGTAGATCTCCCAGGAAACACCCGAACAGCGGTGCCCATGATTGGCGCACCACTCGCGAATGGCTGCGTGCGCGTCTGAAGGGCGTTCGTGGGGGCCGAAGTGGACCGTAGTCGCCACACGGCGCGCGGGCCATCGCGAGCAATGAACCCGGTCGTTGCCAACGAAGGGTTCCGAAACCTCGGCTGCGACTTCGATTGATCCTGGTGCATTCAATTACAATGCCAAATAGCGTCCTGGTCAAGGCAGACCGGCAGATCGAATAGACGTCCGTGCGTCGCCGCATGTGGCGGGCCAAAATTTCACCAGCTTTTTTTCCGGCACCCGGCTCCGAATCGCAGCCCTGGGAG
>JANXQE010000170.1 GCA_025356925.1 Limisphaerales bacterium
ATTGTAATGTATGGACTGTCAGCCGGTTGGTCGATTGCCCCTGTGTAGGCGTCGCTGTCACCGGAGGCTTGGAAAAATGACTGCCCTTGCGCCGCCAATTGCTGGAAAATCTGGTCGGTCGTCGAGCTCGGGCCACCCGACCAGGTCCAAGAGGAGCTAAGCTGCTTGGCGAGGTTGTCGGTCGCCATCCGATTCAGGATGTCATTGGGGAACCCGCTGGGGCCAGCCTCGTAGACGATGACTTGATTCAATCCCGGCGCCATGGCGATGGCGACTTCGATGTCCAGGGCCACCTCGATGTTGGCGCTTCCCGGGCTCCCGTTATAGCCGTCCAAGAGCACGTTCGTAAGCGGGACACTCGGCAAACCGGCCTGGGTCTCATACGAGGCTATGTCACTAGCGTAATAACCATCAAATTCGAGCAGACCCACCGTTTGCCCCAAGCCCTTGGCTGCCACGTTTGGCGCGTAAGCCGCTCGGAAATCGTTTCCCCTATACGTGCCACCTGGCCCTGAGCCGTAGGCGGGCCGCGCACCGCCGATACCTTGGGATGCTCCGAAATTGTGCACGAGCGGACGTGGCAACTTAAAAGTGTCCAGCCCGGTGACGTCCAGAATCGGGACAGAGCTCTCTACCGTCGGTTCGACATCTGGCGCGTAGCAGGTGCGAGGGTCCGTCGGATGTTGGTAGGTCCGCAGAGTCAAATGGAGAGCCTTCTCAATATCCGCCACTGAGGCATTAACGTCGACCAACAGGCGATTACCGTGGGTGTGCGTCACCGTGAACCCGTTGGCTTGGGCAAAGGCCAAGAGCGATTGATAATCTTCCGGAGAAGGCCCGAACGCTACGGCAAACTGCTCGGGAGTCAGGTACTGCCGGAATTTCGGACTTCCTGGGTCATAGAGCTCGCGGATCAGATTGGTAAGCACTTCCGGGTTCCGTAGTGGCAACCCGATTGCTAAGTCCAGCCGCTTGGCTGGCTCGAGCCGTCCGATCGGCGCCAACTCCGCCGCCGCTGCTGGCACATGGCCGTGGAGGATTCGAGATCCCGCCGCTTGTAAATCCAACTGGGAAAGCATGATAAGCACCCCGAGTGCTACCTTGGTTCCAGCGGGCCTCACTAAAAAGTCGTATCCCGTTTTTACGGCGCCAGCGTTCTTCACGTTGTGTTTTCAAACGCGGGAACACGCAGCTTTTGTGCCGATATTGCCTCGCCGACTCGGGTTTGCTGGCCCACCGCAACAAATCCGAAAGTTTCAGCCGATTTTGCGAATACCGATGAAAACCGGCGATTTGGCAGCGTCGAGGTCCACCAAGCTGGAGTTCACCAGGTTGGAGTGAGCCGTTTGATGCTGTCCCGGTCGGGTTGTCTTCATGGTCACGACCGCTGGGCTCTCGGTGTGCTTGAGGCGTACCGGGGAAGGCCCCGCCTCCTTTTTCCAGTGTCCTGGCCGAACGGCCCCTGTGGGATGCCCCCAAAGATCCCACGCTCAATCAACGCAGTGGTTTGAATGCCGTTTCCGGCTTCAGTCCGCCGGGATCACGAGTTCCGGACCTGGCGCCTGAGCCCGATGTGCACCGTTGGTCGGGGAACGGCCGCCTCCGGCGGGCGTTCAGCCACCAGCAGGTCCATCCGGGCCCGACGCGCCACCGCGCGGAGGTATTTCCGCAGCCGGCCGGATTCGGCATTGCACGGCGTGGGCGACCCAAGCAACGCTACCAGTGCTCCGGCCCCTTGAAGCCGGTGCGGCAGCCAGGCGTTCACCCAGAAATAAAAGGGCAACGGCAACCCCTCGGAGCCAACCACGGCAACGACAATCATATCTGAGCGAATCGCCGTCGACACCGCCCCGGCCAGCACACCAGGCTGACGAAGGTCAGCGACATTCCACCAGGTGCCGCGAACCGCTTTGGCACCCAGCATCGCTTCCACTTTCTGGTAAATCTCACCAGCCCAGTT
This sequence comes from Limisphaerales bacterium, assembly GCA_025356925.1. Classification (GTDB taxonomy): domain Bacteria; phylum Verrucomicrobiota; class Verrucomicrobiia; order Limisphaerales; family UBA8199; genus JANXQE01. The sequence continues at coordinate 1,961 of JANXQE010000170.1, forward strand.
GCGCGTTTGCGAATCGTCGTAAATGACGCTGACGTTCATTGCGTATTCCGCAGGCGGCAAGCCGGTAACCAGCTTCTCCAAGCTGCCAATGGGATGGGCATCGTATCGTCGCGGCATAGGTCGTTCTGTTTTATTTTGACCAATTGAGTGTTTTTGAGCAGGGGTCTGACGCGGTGACCAAACACAAGCTGACCCGTCCTGTTGTTCATCGGCACTCAAATTGTTCTGTTTTCCGGTGATTCCCCGCGATTTTGAATCTGACCGGTCTGGTCGCTCGCTACTCTGAACCGCGCCAACCCCCAGGGGACGACAGACCTAAGGCAAGTTTCATGCCCAAGCTCATCAATCGATGATCACTACCTGATGGTCCAGATCCGCGATTAAGAACGCGACCCGTGTGCTATCCCCGGCGTGGTTCACAACCAAACCCGGAACCTTTGTCCGTGGCTCGCGCATCCAGGCCGTTTCAGGCGGGTAGACTGGGAACGGAGGCACGTAGGTGAGCAGGGCCTGGGCTCCACCCGAAATCATCACCTCGCCCAGCCAGCCGCCGAACGGAAGAATGTCGGTCTGCTCGAATCCCTGCAGGATGGCGTGACGCGATCGCACACCGCTCGTCCGGTCGCCATCCTCAACCCGCATGTAAGTATGGAGCGCCGCGGTGTCCGACCCGCGGGGTCGCTCGCCTTCGCGCCCGAGCGCTACGTAATGGCAGCCCAATATGTTAGCGAGGACAAAGTCGGCCCGAGGTTGGCCCCATTCATCAAAGAGCCCGCTCCGGCCAGTGGCGATCAGCGCGCCGTCGCTTTGAACGAAGCGGCGGAGATGCGCTGCCTCCGCGTCGGAGAGCGCCCCGACATTAGGCAAAATCAGCACCGCCATCTTGGAGCCCTGGACTTCCAGATCATCCGCGTGCACCGGCAAATACGGTATCCGAGCGCGAAGCAACGCCTGGGTCCAACCGCGCCACGGCAGCTCCACCAGTTCATGTGACTGGTCGCGGCCGAAAAAGTCTGTATTTCTCTGTGACCAAACCAGGCCAACCGAGGCGACGGGTTCACGATTGACCAGAAACTCCTGATTTGCTTCATGCCAGCGATAGATGGGTTCCGCGATCTGGAATTGTCGCTGGTCCTCTTGCTCTGCCCCAACGTGGTGCCACCACGGCTGGAGCCCCCCGGCCAGGCCTTCGAGAATCCACAACCGAGCTTCCGGTTCGGGCTTGCTCGTCTTGCGGAAGGTCGGCCGGCCGGCTTGATACATCGCCATGCTTTCAGGAACTAGCGAGAAATTCCCTTCGCGTTTGGTTCATGAGCGTCCGGTCTGTTAGACAGAGAATGGACCCGGACCACGCGGGACACAAGGAAAGCGGTGGGGAGGCTGCGCGTTGCCATTCTCCTGGGCGTTCCGGTTAGGGATCGTTCGTAACCGAGGCGGCGTTCGTCAGGCCAGGTCCTGGATTAGCGGTTGCTTCACCCAAAATCGCGCTCGCGGAGGATCTGGCTCGGTAAATCAGAACCGCAATGAGCATCAGCGCCGATGTGATGAGCACCGCGAACACGACGGTCTTAAACCGCTCGCGCCGGCCACGCTCGAAGTCGGTCGTGACCGGGTTCGGCTCCTGCGGCACCTTAGACATAAGCTTGAAAGAATTGGCTGTGAACGTCCCGGCCACCGAAGCCGGTTTGCAAGCGAAGAAACGCGTCCCTATTTGATCAGCCGGAAATACTGCGCAGCGCCGGAATTGGCCGTTGTAAAGGGACTGGTCACAATCGGTCCAGGCACATCGAGCCACGGGCCGGCCGGTGAGTTGGCCTGTTGCAAGGTGAATCCTCCACGGCTCCAACTCACGGTTAGCGTAGTGTTGGATTGCTGAATGGCCAATTGCGGTGGCGCCAAGTAGGGTGAAGTATAAGCAAGAGACGCGCCGAAAGTGATATCCGGGCTTTGCGCGTTGTAGTTGTGCACTTCGACGGCAAGTACGTTGTCGCCGCTGATCAAGTTCGTCACGGGATCGCCAGAAATTACGAACGAGTCTGGACAAGAGGCATCGCCGCTGCACGGATATCCGGCGGCCATGGTTGAATTGCTGACTGCTGTCGGGGCGGGCACCATTCGCAAGCGATAGATTTCCGCACCGTTGAGATAAAAAATCGCTCCATCATCAACGGCATCACCGAAGAGGAGGGAAGCAGCCTGCAAATGGTTGGTGTAGGCAAAATGCGTCCGGAGATAATAGGTCGTGAATGGATAGCCGGTCGACGGGTTAAGCGGCATCTGAGTGTCGAGCATCGGGATGTTAGAGGGATTGGAATTTGCGCCCCGGTTATCAACCCACAGTAGTCCCGGTCCGGCTCCATCCCAGCCAGAATCGTTGTACCCAGGCACGGCCCAATTCACTCCATCAAGGTTGGTCGTCGCGTAAGTCCAGGTGTTTGTGAAATCGAAAATAAGGTTTGTGGTCGCGTAGTTGGCGGTCGTGAAGAAGAGGTTGGCGGATGAATACTGGTTGGCGCCATCGTTGGAAAAGAGGCGAAAGTAATAGCCAGTTCCAGGGGTCAGGCCGGTCAGTAAAGCTGCATGGTTGGTAACCATGTCTGCTGAATAGCTCGAAGATGAACCGAGGCTGCTTGTGAGTCCGTACTGCACCAGGCTCGTGGCGGGACTGGTTGTGGTCCAGGTGATAGTGGCTGCTGTGTCGTCGGATAGCGGGATGACATCGTTGATGAAACCTGGCAATGGCTTGGCGAAGATTCCCAAATGACAACCGACGGTTCGCTCGCGGCCCGACGCGGGAATGGCACTGGACCGATTCAGTTCTACTGGACTGCCGGTGGAATCTTGCATGACGAGGCAAGTCGAACCACCACCGTCCATATTAGCGCCATCCCATGCGCCGACGCGCTGCAGCCAAGCCGCCGTTTCCCAATCCCAGGCACCATCGCTGTACCCGGACTGGCGCCCGTCGATCGTTAAGATATAGAGATACCGTCGATCCTTTGAGAGGCCGAAGGCGGTACGAGGTTGTAGCTGGTGAACGAAATCCGAGCTCGCCAGGTAGTTCGAACCGATATTGACCCCGTTGACCAGCACAGCATATAAGCCCGAAACGACGCTCTGACTGCCAATCATAGAAACCGCCGGCCAATTCGTAGCAACAAATGTCGCTTGGTTATTCGCCGTAAACAGGAAGGTCGAGTCGTCTATCGGCCCTTCCTGAGCGGAAACCAGTTGGTTGGTGCAAACGAGAGCGCCAGTTACGCGCAGCGGCGTGCCCTCCGCTATCGTGTAACCGGGCGAGTCCGATGTGCCCGGGTCATGGAAATTGTTTGCATTAACGGCGAGTTGCACTCCATAGCTTTTGAGGAAATTTGTCGTGGTCGAGCCGATCGTTTCCATCCCGCTGATTCCCGTTCCATCGGCCACGTAGTTGCTGTAACGAGGCGTCGGGAAGAGACGGATATCCGGATCTGTTAAATCCACTCGCACGGCATTGACCACCTGGAGGTCGGGGTACCCACCCCCGCCGGGAGTATTAGTGCCGAGGGCGTGATCCATGCCTTTGAAAATCGGGACCCAAGAACCAAGCGTAGTGCCACCGAAAGCTGAGCAATTCATCCCCAGGCCCAGAGCGAGTGAAAGCAGCGCCGCGGTTGTTCTGAGATCGAGTCTAATCTCCACTGTACTGGTAATCATATCCATAAATGGGGTCCTGGGTGTAAGCGGCGTTGTAGCCGTCGTAATAAATCCTGGTGAGGGCCACATGACCGTCCACGAACCCCACGACGCTTTCGGCGTCGCAATAGAAAGGCATGTTCCGTTTGCCGGTCTTGCTTTTGTGCCAGGAAAGCGGCGCGTGCGCCGTCCATTCCATCACCAGGAGCGTGTGGGGTGGCTGTTTGATTGATGAAAGCTGCCAGCCCGCGAGGTTCGGCACCCCTTCCATCGTCACTCCATTGAACACATAGCTTCCATAATCAAAGCGAGGGCTCAAATAGAAGGGCGTTGGATCCGAATAGCCGCGGTCCTGCGGGCAGGCGAAAACGGTATCGTTAGGAGATGAAGGGCCGCTGAGGCCGGCGTACCGCTTCACCTGTTCCTTGTACCACCACCACAAGCTCCTTTGCTCGCCGGGGCTGACGGTGGGCAGAGTTTGATTATTATCGTTGCAAAAAGTCAGGACCGCGCGGTTGACCTGCTGCAGGTTCGCGACGCAGCGCGCTAGCCGCGATTTGTTCCTGAGCGCCGTGCGTTCCGCGACCACGACCGCGCAGAGCAGCGAAATAACCCCCAGGGTCACGAGCAAATCGGTCAGGGTAAACCCGAACTCAGGATCGCAATTGGTTCGCATGGCGCGGTTCAAATTAGGGTGGCGCATGTGACAGCGCGGACAAGACCGCAAGATTCGTCGACGTCACCGCGACGAATTGACGTTCGAAACTCTCGCGCTCGCCCGTCAGGCGCGAAACCTTCACGTCGGGTTTGCTCACCACTGCTGCGCGTAGCAGTCCTGCCGCAAACAGGGAACTTAAATCCCCCTGGTCGCGCGACCGTCCGGAGCAAAAAGCCACAATGGCAGGCTTGACCTCGCCCAACTGTTCGATTTGTGCATTCGTCAACACTGGTGGTCCCATGAACGAAACAATGACGCTCCCTTTCGTCCCTTTCTGGATCGATTGGAAGAAATCGCCCCCGGGAACAGCAACGGGGCGCAACGGGTCCACCTGCAGCGCCTCAATCGAGGTGATCCTCACACCGGCGCGCTGGAGTTCCTGGCGAAAAGCCGCGAACTGGATGTCCGTAGCCGGGTTTTGGAAGGCTATAGTGTCCCGAGTAATGACAGTCACCTCTCCGCCCGGCCTCAATAGCGACAGCGTTTGTTGGGCTAAAACCCGGCCAATCGCCTGGTGCGGGGCCGGATCAATGCGCGGTCCGAATCCGCCCGTGAGGCAAAAGGCGATCGCCAGTCCTGAACCAAGAACGGTAACGCCCGCCACTGTTCCAATCACTGTATTATCCCGCATAGTCGGTTGGACGGGAGGGATGGATTAATTGGGGGCCTGAAAACTTCGTGATTGCGAACAGCCTGGCCGGCCGCAGGTTCAGAGAACGCCCCGAGGCTTGGAGAACACCACGTTGGTCGTTGCATTGGCGAACGTCAGACTAATCTGGTCCCGCAAGTTTGCGGTGTTCATCTTGCGGACGCTGCCATCGGTCATTGCGACGTTGCCTTTGCGAACGTGCATCGTCGGATCCCAGGCTGCGTCGATCGAAGTTCCCAAGTACACACTCCAACTGGGATCGAGTCCGCCCTGTCCGCCGGTGATGTTGTAATCGCCCAAAACAATGTCCTGCGGGCGGGTCGCGTCCGCGTTTTTTGAGAAGAAATAGCTGATGTTCAAGTCACCGCGCAAAGTCGTCCAGTTGGTTCCCGCCCATTTGAACCGGTCCGTCGGACAGAGCAGGACTTGGGTAGCCCGCACCTCGTTGGAGCACACGCGAAAGTTGTCGGTCCAGTCGGTTGAGCCTTGGCTTCCTCCCTTAACAGGATCCACGTTCCATGGGTATTTATCGCTTTGGTCCCCGGCCCACATGCGCAATCCCAGGCCGACCTGCTTCAGGTCGTTTACGCAGTTGATATCCTTGGCTTTTGCCTTACCTCGCGCCAGGGCCGGCAGGAGCATGCCGGCAAGGATCGCAATGATGGCGATCACCACTAACAATTCGATCAGCGTGAAGGCTGCCTTTTTTTTATTCGATCTCATAATGCCTGTGTCAGAGCCGGCAGTCATTGGTCCACGCTTCCCACCGCTAGCCTCGTTAATGATTCTTAAGATCAACGTCGATAAAGTCAAGCCGCTAATATGGCGCCAGACTCTGGAACGAGCACGACTCATGCCAGCGTTATTTCTCTTGAACCACTCGAAGTGAAGCGCAATCAAACCACGCTTCTCCTGCGCTGGCCCGGAGCTCGCAGACAAACTCAACCTCCTGGGCCAAGTCTTTAGTCTGAAATTGGGTTGAAAGAACTCGCCAAGCCGACGTGCCCGTCAGGTCTTCGGATTGCCGCGGCTGGCCGCGGATTCGCAGACCGGCCCCCTGGTGCGCTCCAAAGCCGAGCGGCTGCACGCCATCCACGCGAACTTTCCCCTCGAACCGGTACCGACCAGGGCCAACCAACGCCTTGGTCCGCCAGGACGACGATGCCTTGGCGCGGGTCATAATCTCCAGGCAGTTCACCCCGTCAGCACCGGCACCTTCCTGCATCCGCCCCGAGGCGGGCTCGTCCGATCTGGCCCAGCCTACAAGGCGAGCGAACCCACTGCTCAGATCCAGCGCTTGGGTTGGAGTTTGGCTAAGCTCTGATTCCAGGTAACGGTGCCGTTGGAGGATGCGCTGGTTGAGCGAGGCCGCCTCGCTCCTGATACCGCCGAACTCCGACGGGCCAATCACTGACCCCAAGGGGGCTATGGCTTGATTGACCCGCTCGGCTAGAGCCTCCGGGTTGAGCAAGGTTTTAAAGATTTCTCGGAATGCGGCGGAGTATTGCTCCTTGCCTTCCGGCGTCGTCAGAAGCGCTTGAGCCACCAACCCCGCCATGTGCGGCATCCAGGGCAGGTCGGCCGCTCCAAATAATTGATCCATTCCATGAGGCAGGAAGACCAGTTTGCCGGTGTCGAAATCCTGATAAATCCGATAGTTGTTCCGCGCCAGGCAGTATCCGTCCCGGTGACCCAGCATCACCTCGAGGGCCATAAACCGGATGAACCGATCCAGTTCAAGCACGGTTCCCACTCGCTTCCAGCGCCGGTTCGGGTCAGGCTCGGACGCGGCTTCTGCCAGGGCTTTGAGGGCCGCACGGTCCTGAACCGGGGCTCGAATCGCGATCCGCTTGAGGTGCTGGTTCACATCGTGGCCCTCTCCAGGCTCGAATAGGTTGCCACCTGCCGTCTTGAAATAACACGAAAGAAAATCCTCCGTGAACCCTTCCTTAAGCACGTAAAGTCCAGGTTTTCGCTCGTTCACGGTCACAACCGCCCGGCTGACCCGCGGTGCTGGAATGCCAGCGCTGCGAAACAACTCACTCCCTAATTGCTCACTACAGTAACTCGGATCCTCGACCGAATTGTTAAGGTGCACCCGGCGCAACCCATGGAATCTTTGAGCGGGGCGAAACGTTGCAAAATCGAGTGTAAACCCAGGCTTGTCGTCGAGCGGACGGAAGCTTCCGACGGAACCTTTTAGATGCACCGCGACATCCTGGTATAGCGTTCCGCGCTCTGTGACATTCGCCCGAACGAACGCTCGGGGTTCCCGCCGCAGGTGTTCCAGGTCCCGGGAACTGGTTTCGATTCGAACCTGGCAAATGGCGCCGTCACTGAAGAGGTCCGCCCCCGGCCAGGATCCGCTTCCGGGGGCGAGTTCTTGAGCTCCGTCGCAGCAAACCAGCGTAACGAAGGTGATTGCGACAACCGCCGCGAGCGAGGACCGGGTGAACGCCATCTCTCAATGGGCCGGAGCACCGGTCGTTTTTTTCTTCACCAGCACCAGGGCGTTGGCGCTCGGCCGCTCATCGCCCTCACTTGGGCTGTTCCGCACCGCTCCCAGAGCCCAGAGGGTGGCGGACCCGCCGCCATCAAAGTTCATGGCGTGTGAGCAGCCCAGTTTTACGAAATAGTTCGCCAACTCCGGAAACGTCATCCCTACCGAGAGATTGCTCTGGCGGCCATCCACTTCGATCATGAAGATGTAGTCCTTACTCCATCCGACGGCCGTTCGCGGGTGTCGCATGTGGATAAAGCCTGGCCACTGCATCGGCTTGCCATCCTGGACGAGAGCGGGGCCCCCGCCGATCGCGATTCCTACGCCCGAGAGGTCTGGAACCGTCTCAGTCGCGATCTGCAGGGTTGTCCCAGGCCGCACCAACGGCACTCGAGAACTCATCGCCGGCCCAATCGATAAGACCATTGTATCGCGGGTCAGCGGGGCATCGCCGGAGTTGCGGACCTCTCGGATCCTGGCGGTGTAAACCAGGCCGATCCGCAGGGGGAGCCACGGGCCGTTAGTCGAACGCTCCAGGATCAAATCGATTCCCCCCGTCGTCCGGGTGGACGTTCCTGTCACAGCGGTGTACAGCACAGCCTCTTCGTCCTCCCGGACCTGGTTTAAACCAATCGGCGTGTTTTTCCCATCTGCCCAAATTACGCGGAACCGAGAGAACACGTTGGTCATGTGCGGTACCCCGTCAGGATCCATCCAGAAACAGGTATGCCCAGCAGGGGTGCTGATGACTTCACCTAAATGGATCTGAACGTCGCGCGCGCGTCCCAGATACTTTTCATTTTTTTCGTAAAAGTCACCGTTAATAGCCGCCAGCGGTTGGCCACAATCGGGAGGCATCAATTTAACCTGCTCCGAGACAATCGCCATGCCCAGGGAGTTGCCCTTTCCCAGCGTCGTGCAGAACTCAAAGTCGTGGTGCGAACGATCGACTCGCACGACATGAATCGACAACGGGACCTCCTCGTTTACGTCGTTCGTGTATTGGAACCAGCGCTCCTGTTTTGCTGGTTCGTTGGTTGTCGCCGTGGCCAGCACCAGGCACGGCGCGCTACACACGCAAAGCGCCAGAGCCACCCACGTCCGGCAGAGGCGAGGCCGGGCACCCCCGTCCCAATATTTCGCCCCGCCGCCGACGCAGGAATCGAAGTGTCCACCGGCCCCACAATATTGCCGATTGCCAGCGATGCTCACTCGCATAACTCAGTGGCCAGTGGAAGCACTCGATGTTCCACCTGGCGCTTTTTTCTTAACGATAACCAGACAATTGGCGATTTCTCGTTCCGCCCGATCGCAAGGGCTGTTGCGGACCTCGCCCTCGAACCAGAGCGTGGCCGAACCGCCGCCGTCGAAATTCATTGCCTCCTGGCAGCCTAACCCGACCATGAAGCCGCCCAGTTGATCCAGCGTCATTCCAACCGAGAGATTTCTTTGACGCCCGTCGACTTCAACTAGAAAAAAACAATCCTGATTCCAACCGACTGCCGCTCGGGGATGACGCTCGAACATGGAACTGGATTCGTAATTCTCCGGGCCTGACGCCTCGATTGTTTGCCGGCGTCCATTCCGCACCAGCATCGGACCCCCACCCACGGCTGTTTTGACACCAGGCAGTGCTGGCATTGTCATGGTGGAAATCCGCAGGACGGCGCCGGTCTGGAGCGGTGGCACGCGGCGCACCGCGTCTCGACTGAGCGACAGCACGAGTGTGTCTGGCGTCGTGGGGCTATCGCCGCTCTCCCGGATCTCACGCAGCATTGCGGTGTAGGTCTTGCCCAGCCTCAAAGGCAACCAGGGGTTCCCTTCCGCCCGTTCCAAAACCAACTCGCGTCCGCCTGACGTGCGCGTCGAGCGACCGATGGCCGAAGTGTACAGCTCGACCCCATTAGCGGACCGCTCGCCATTGAGTCTGAACGGGGTTGCCGTGCCATCCGGCCAGGTAACTTGAAAGCGCGCCGTTACGTTGCTGGCATGCGCCTCTCCGCTCACATCAATCCAGAAACTGACCTTGCTCCCGGGTCCGCTAATGAGTTCGCCGTCCACGACCTGCAAGCCGCGCGAAGCGCCCGCGTACGCTCGGTCCCTCTGATAAAAATCGCCGTTGATCGCCGCCACTGGAATACCGAGCGCCGGATCGAGCAACATCACCTGATCGCTTAACGTGTCCAAACCCACAGCATGCTTAGCCGCGTGCACGGAATGAACCTCGTACATCGCGTTCGTACGCGCCACCTGTACCACGTGAATCGACCAGGGAACGTCTGCGACAAAGTAGTTGGTGTATCCCAGCCCGGTCGAATCTACGGGAACCTGGAACGCTTGAATTCCCGAACAGGGAACGAACGCAAGCCAGAGCCAAGCGGCTAGCCGAAGCACACATCCAGCCAGGGGAGCGCCCCCGAGGATGGCATCCGCCGACCGCGAGAGTAAGAGCCTCGTGCCAGGCGCCGGCTCGCCTCCAGACCCCACGCGCAGCATTGGTTTCAAGATTGGGGTTTAGGGAGTGTTCGACGCGGGCTTGGGCGCGTTCGTTGCGTTGGTCGTTGCGACAGGTTTGCGCAGAAGCTCACCGAAATCGGGCAAGAGCTCATACTTTTTCTCCCAGGGCGTATACATGAACCCGCGCACCTTACGCGTTTGTCGCGCGATCTGCAACCACCCCTCAACGTCTTTCAAATCCGGCGCGTCATAGTAGCATGCCACCAGAGTCCGAAATCCCTGATCGGCGAAGAAGCGCAGGCTGGCCTCTCGTGGTTCACCCCCCCAGACCGCCATGAGGAGATTCTTCGGGACGTGCGTCCAGGAGTCCGTGAAATCGCCGTTCACCAGGTAGTATTTGCCGTGCGCGTTATGATTCGGGTCGAGCATGTCCGACCAGATATAAAGCTCAACGCTGGGGATATGGTTGCGGAGGATGGCGGCCTCTCGGGTAATGCACTCGCCCAGCAGTTCACCCATATTGCGCCCCTGACAAGCCTGGCACGTGCCGCCCATGCGAATCTCATCTGCGTTGAGCAACACACTTCGCGGCTGCAGATGTTCGGCCAGCAACTTCGCTTCATGATCGAAAATTTCATAAAGCTCAGGCTCGGCCATGCAAACTGTAACTTGCGAGTCGTTGATGAGCATCGAGTGATACCAACTGACCCGCAGCCGATCGCCATCGTGGATGCGGCCACCGGGCAGAACCGTTAGGGCCAAGGCTTCCGTATCGTCCCGAAACGGGTTGAGTTGCGCGTCCTGAAGCGGCGCGTAATCCTTTCCTTCCGAATAAACCAAAGACCCGTCCGCATTCAGCACCTTTACTGGCGTTCCCGGCCGATGCAGCACGTTGACGGGGCCAACTTCCTCCACACTCCAGTCGTCGAGCCAAATCTTCCCGGCTTTGCCGCCCCAAAGTCCCGCATACAAAGAGACTTTGTCGAGTTCCAGACTATTGAAGAGCATGGTCAGCTTCCGCCAGTCGCTGGTGGCGGGCACGTGGAAGTCGCGCGGAGCCAACGCTCGGTCCCCCGCCAGCACCTGGACCCGGAACGCGTTCGCCGGCTCAAGGTTTTCGGTTTTTACCCAGACACTCACCCGATAGCAGCGATGGGGCTGCACTTTCACTGACTGCATTACCCGGCCGTGGCCATATTGATTGGCGGTGAACTTTTCCAAGCGCAACGAGGCTTTCCCGCTATGCCGCGTTTCGGTGTCCGCAAAACTGATTTCCCCGGGTTGATCGCAGAAGTCGAACCCTTTGAAACTGTTCCCGTTAAACTCCTCGAATCCGCCGTTTTTGAAGTCAACGTCGTTCGCCTCGGCCGGGCGCGCTTCACCTCCTTTTACGAGGAAAGGCGCGTCTTGCACCGGCAATCCCTCAGCGAGGTTGCGGTTGTGCGCGAGGGCGCCGCCGCCGTAGCCGA
>JANXQE010000185.1 GCA_025356925.1 Limisphaerales bacterium
GCCGCCCGAACACCGTTGACTTATTGAAAAACCGCGAAATCCAGCTCGTCATCAACACGCCCGCCGGCCAAAGCCCGCGCGCTGACGAGGTGAAGATTCGCACCACAGCCGTTTACACCAGCACGCCGATTATGACCACCATGAGTGGCGCCAAAGCAGCCGCACTCGGGATCGCCTCCTTACGGAAAAACGGATACGGAGTCAAGACGCTGCAGGAATACCATTGATGAATTCCTCATTGTTAGTTTTCTATTCTTGATTTGGACAGCAGCGGGCAAAGGTTTCTGATTCCTAGTGGTCTGCTTTTTTGTTTGGGGGTTTTCGCGGGCTTTGGCCGGAGATTGCGGGGATCCCTTGCGAGGTCTGGATTGGTCAGGCGCAGGATTTCTTCGGCCGCGGTGCAGAACCGGATGGGGACACTTGGGGAGGCTGGTTGAGTGGCGTCGTCGGATGAGTTTTCGCCGGCGTCGGCAATGCTGGCCACCTGGCCGACAACGTTGCCGCAGGGGTCGACGATCGGCGCGCCACTGGAGCCGGAGGCAAACTCAGCGGTGACGTTCAGGAGCAGGATGGGTCGTGACCATGAGGTCTTGGAGCGGCCGTGTTCATCCGCATCTACAATGGTTCGATGGTTCAGCCGCGCGACGAGACCCTGGGTAAACATGAAAAAATAACCACCGGGATTACTGAGGCAGTAAACCGGTTCGCCCGCTCGGACTCCCGACCGCAACGGTAACGGCTTTAGCCCGGAGGCGCTGATCCGAACCAGGCAAGTGTCGGCCTCGGTGTCGGCCGCCACGACTGCTTGCACGGGAAAAACATGCCCGGAGGCGTCGGCGGCCACCAGATAGCTCTCCTTGATTTCCTCATCTGTTTCCAGGATGACGTGACAGCAGGTGCAAACGATCCCGTTCTCGCTCACCACGAATCCTGTGCTGCTGCTGAAATGCCACCCCCCGCAGTCGGGACATTTATATACGGCTCCGACCGCGAGGGTGCTTTCGCGAAGCCGCTCACACAGATCGGGCGGATCGAGTTTTTCGCGAGAGAGCGGGAGCAGCCGCAGTGAGAAGCCTTTGGTTTGGACCTGGCTGCGCAGAGCATCGCGCGACAACAACTTGTGATCCCGTAGCAGCGTCCGGGCGGCCGCGGAGACCCGGTCTGCAAAGGCATCATCATCAATGATGAAGCGAGCGGGTTCGCCCGGCAGGGCAGTCGTCCAGGATGCAATCAGGAGTACAAGCGTGGCAAAACGGCACATAATCGGCTCTCGTCGGATGGAATGAGCCGGGAGTTTGGGGTCTTGTCAAGTCCTTGAATCCCTACCGCTTATAGGTAAGCAGGCCCATCCATTCGAAACCTCGACGCAACTTTCCCTCAAGACTCGGGTCATATCTGCCGATATCACTTCTAGTTAACCGGGCGGAAATCGTATGGGTGAAAAACACATATTGGTCGCGGACGCCGATGCCAAAACTCTGGAAGAGTTTCGTCAAGCACTCGGCCAACAATGGAAGATCACCGGCGTGGCCACCGGAGCAGCCGCTTTGGAGGAGCTCAAAAAGCAGCCCTACGACGGGTTGGTCGCCAGCCTTTATCTGCCCGACCTGGAACCTGCTCAATTACTGAATCGGGTCCGCAGCAAGTACCCCAGCCTGGTGCGCTTTGTCGTGGCCGCCGAAAAGGACCGAGACCGCGTCGTAAAGGAAGTATTGGGAGCGCATCAATTCCTGATCAGACCGTTCGATGCGGACGGTCTGCGAACAACCGTCGAACGCGCGCTGGCCTTCGATCGTTGGGTGGACAGTGATAAACTGCGCAAGCTGGTTTCCCGGATGCGCACGCTGCCGACTGTCCCTGCGGTTTACCTGGAGCTTCTCGCCGCTTTGAGATCCGCAGATAGCACAACCGAGGAAGTCGGGGCGTTGATCGCCAAAGACATGGCGATCATGACCAAGCTTTTGCAGGTGATCAACTCCGCCTATTTTGGCCTGCCGCGCACGGTCACCAGTCCGGAGGAGGCAGTTGGCCTGCTCGGCTTCGAAACCGTCAAGTCGATGGTAATGGCGATCAAACTTTTGAATCAGTACGATCGGATCAAGACAGGAGACTTTTCCATCGAGCGCCTTTGGCACCATAGCACGGCGGTCGCCCACAACGCCCGCCGATTGGTCCTGCTGCAAACGGGCCAGCGGCCGCTAGCCGAGGAAGCTTACACCGCGGGGTTGTTGCACGACGTTGGCAAGGCGGTCCTCGCCGGCAACTTCGCCGAGCAGTACCAAGGTGCCGAATCGTTGGCGCACAAGGAACAGATCCCCATGTGCGAAGTGGAAAAGCAGATTTTTGGAGCGAGTCACGGCGAGCTCGGAGCTTATCTGCTGGGCCTTTGGGGTTTGCCGATGGACGTCTTGGAGGCCGCGGCATTGCATCACCATCCGGCGCGTACGTCGAACAAAGTGTTTACTCCTCTGACCGCGGTGCACATAGCCAATGTTCTGCAATACCACGCGGCTCGCGACGTCAGCGGCGAGGTTCCGCCGAAAATCGACATGGAGTACTTGGCGGAAATTGGAATGGTCGAGTGTCTGCCCGCCTGGTGCGAGGAAATCCTAGGCCCTGAAGCTGCCGGAGGCTACCTCGCTTCCGAGGCGCCAAAGCCGAGTGTTTCTCTGCCCGGCCCGGCACTTTCTTCAGCACCACCGCCTCCTTCAACCATCGAGCCTCATCACGAAGCAGTCTGTGAAGCCTCAAGACCCGCTTTGACTTCCAAGGAAGGACAAGAGGAAGACCCGGCGGTAGAATCGTCAGGATTGCAGGTGATGGCTGAGAGCCATGATCTCACACAGGGTGAAGGGGTTGGCGGCTCGGAGTCCCGTGAAGCCCCCTTGGCTTGGGAGGGCGATCCGGACCAAGGCGCCGACGAAAGCCGAGCCGCATCCACCCCCATGACCATCGAACCATCGATGCCGCCTGGGTTGGTTGAGCCTGAGTCGGCCACTTTTCGCACTGAGCCGGTCGCGCCGCGAAATCGTCGGCTCGTGGTCACGAGCCTTGCTGCGCTAATCCTGCTGGGAGCTTGGTTCTTTTTCGGGCGGCATAGCGGCCAAACACAACCGCCACTGGATGTGAACGCGCAGCAAATCAAGCCAGCCTCGGTGGCCGATTCCAAAGAACTTGCCGTCACGCCCCCTGCGCCGAGCCACGGGACGACAAGCGAGGTCTCGACCCAAGGCAGCAGGGAAACCAATTCTGCCCTCCCGGTCGCCGCCTTTCCTGCTTCTGCCGCGGGCGTTGATTCGGTCTCTCCCGGACCCGGTTCACCGACCCCAGGTGATACCTCGGGACAGCCAACCGAAACGAGAGCTCCTGTCTTTCCGGAACTGAAGCTCCAGGGCATACTATTCTCACCCCAACGACCCGCCGCGATCGTTAACGGCGTATTAGTCCATGCCAACGACCGGCTCTTGGGAGTCCGAGTGGTGGAAATTCGTTCGGCCAGCATCACGATCGAGTATCAGAATCAGCGCAAAAAACTGAGCCTCGATTAGCGGGTTGTCCCCGCCAACGTTCGGCCGGCGCGCTTCGGCTGTCACAGTCGGCCTCGCCCACGGCGCATCGCTTCTTCCCTGGCTCTATGCGGGTGGCTTTCTTAAGGTGGATCCTGTAAAAAGCATTGAGCCAACGCCATGAGACTTGCCAGGACTATTCGCCATTTACTCTTAGTCATCTGCTTGGGGTCAGGGGTCCCGCATCTTTCGGCAGCCGATGTTACCGTGTTCGCTGCGGCCAGCCTCATCGAAAGCCTGCAGGAGATCGGCGCGGACTTTGAGAAACAATCGGACGACAAAATCATTTTTGACTTTGGGGCTTCGAGCACCCTGGCGAGGCAGATTCAAGAAGGTGCCCCGGCGGACATCTTTTTTTCGGCAGACGAGCCGCAAATGAACCGGTTGGAAAACGAAGGCCTTCTGGTTGCCGGCAGTCGGCGAAATCGTCTTTCCAATTCGCTGGTGGTGGTAGTGGCGGCGAATCAAGGGGCGGTCGTCCGCTCGGCGAAGGACCTGGCGCGTCCCGACATCCAACGAGTCGCGCTGGGAGATCCAAAAGCAGTGCCGATTGGCATCTATGCTCGGAAATACCTGGAGAAAGCGGGCTTGTGGGACGTGGTGGCGCCAAAGGTGGTACCCACAGAGAATGTTCGTGGAGCCCTCGCAGCCGTGGGATCCGGCAACGCAGACGCGAGCATCGTGTACAAGACCGACGCGCTGATCTCAAGTAACGTGGTGATTGCCTATAGTGTACCCTTGGAGGAAGGGCCCGACATCCGGTATCCGGTGGCGTTAGTGCAGGGAGGAAGGAACCCGAAAGCGTCCAAAAGGTTTCTGGCGTTCCTGGCGAGCGGGGCGTCGGCGAGGGTTTTCGAGAAACGGGGTTTCGTAGTGATCCGCGAGCCATGAGTTCCGAAGAGTGGCAACTGATCGGTTTCACCGCCAGGATGGCGGCGCTGAGCACTTTGATGGTCTTGCCGGTGGGCCTGGCCGTCGCCTGGTGCCTGGCTCGGTTGCAATGGCGCGGCAAGGCGCTGCTCGAGACCGTGGTGACCTTGCCGCTCGTGCTGCCGCCGGTGGTCACAGGTTTGGCCTTGCTCAAGTTATTCGGCAGGCGCGGTCTCTTAGGCCGATGGTTGCATCAAGTCTTTGGCCTGGACGTGATCTTCACCTGGCGAGCGGTCGTGCTCGCGCTGGCAGTAATGTCGCTGCCTCTGCTGGTGCGGGCCGCCAGGACCGCCTTCGAAGAGGTGGACCGGGCCTTTGAGCAAATCGCCCGGACCCTCGGTGCCGGTGAATGGCGAATCTTTCTAACGGTGACCTTGCCGTTGGCGCGGCGCGGGGTCTTAGCGGGCACACTCCTGGCGTTCGCGCGCGCGCTTGGAGAATTCGGGGCGACGATCATGGTGGCGGGTAATATTCCAGGCCACACCACAACCCTGTCGGTCACCGTTTACCAGCAAGTGCAGCTCGGGGACGATGCGCACGCGTGGCTTCTGGCAGGTGTTTCGGCCTGTCTGGCCTTCCTCGCGGTTGTGGCGAGCGAATATCTTGTCCGAGGGCGAAAGAGATGAGCCAGGATATTCAAGCCAGTTTTGCCAAAATATTTCCCGATGGGCCACAGATCCGCGTCGATGAATTGCGAAGCTCGGGACCCGCGTCGACGACGGTCCTGTATGGCGCATCGGGCTCGGGCAAGACAACCGTCCTGCGCTGCCTCGCCGGGTTGGAGAGGCCGGAGGAGGGCAGCATCCGGTTCGGTGAAGAAACCTGGTTCGAAGCCCACGGCAGGATTTTTGTTTCGCCGCAACGACGCAGGATCGGCTTTGTGCCGCAGGACTACGCTCTGTTTCCGCACTTATCAGTAGCGCACAACATTGCGTATGGGGTGAGCCGTATGGGCCGGACGGAGCGGGAGACGCAGGTCGGGGAAACGATCCGGTGGTTAGGCTTGGAAGGCTTGGAGCGCAGGCGTCCCGACCAGTTGTCAGGCGGCCAGCGACAGCGGGTAGCGCTGGCGCGGGCGTTGATTCGGCGGCCACAACTGCTGCTGCTGGACGAACCGCTCTCGGCGTTGGACGGACCGACCCGGTTGCGGTTACGGGGCGACCTGCGCGAGTTATTAAAGCAATTGCGAATCCCAACCGTGCTGGTCACCCACGACCGGACGGAGGCGCTGGCCCTGGGTGATCAGTTGATCGTCATGGACGGCGGCCGGGTCGTCCAGCGTGGCTCAGTCCACGAGGTCTTCAGCCGTCCGACAAGTCTCGCGGTCGCGGGGATTGTCGCAATGGAGACGGTGCAACCGGGTCAGGTTTTGGAATCAGCCGAAGGGCTCGTAACGGTTCAGGCCGGCCGGAGCAAGCTCGTCTCGCTGAGTTCGCATCTGAGGCCGGGAAGCGAAGTATACATCTGCATTCGCGCCGAAGACGTGATCCTGGTGAAAGGCCAATCCTCGCTCAGCAGCCCACGCAATTGCCTGCCCGTCGTGGTTCGCAGTCTCACAACTGAAGGACCGATTGTGAGAATCGATTTGGACAGCAGTTTTCCACTCGCGGCAATTTTGACCAAACAGGCCTGCGAAGAGTTAGACCTTAAGCCGGGGGACAAGGTGATGGCCTTGGTTAAGGCACCTCAGATCCACTTGATACCGCGATAGAAGATTCGGCCGCTTCGTCCACCGGGGCGTTGGCGCGCAGTTTCTCAATGATCACCGGCAAGCGCTCCAGCAGGCAATCGACCTCCGCCGCCGTGTTGTCGATACCGAGACTGAAGCGGACACTGGCGCGGGCGCGGCTCGCGCTGCAGCCCATGGCGGTGAGCACGTGCGAAGGGTCCAACGAACCAGTCGTGCAGGCCGACCCGCTCGAGGCACAAATCCCAGCCTGATCCAGGAGCATGAGAATGCCTTCGGCTTCGACTCCGCAAAAGGCAAGGTTGCTGGTGTTTGGCAAACGCGGCTCGACAGGACTGTTGCGGCTTGCCCCCGGAATGCGCTCAAGAATGCCGGTTTCCAGTTTGTCGCGTAGGGCACGGACCCGTGTGTTTTCCTTTGCAAGATTCGCAAGCGCCAGTTCGGCGGCCTTCCCAAATGCGACGATATAGGGAACGTTTTCCGTGCCGCCGCGCCGGCCTCGTTCCTGTCCGCCCCCAATGATGTAGGGGTGATATTTGGTGTGGCGCTTGACGTAAAGCAGCCCAATACCCTTGGGCGCGTACAGCTTGTGCCCGGATAGCGAAAGTAGATCAACCCCGAGTTCTTTGACATCGATATTGATCTTCCCGGCAGCCTGGACTGCATCCGTGTGGCAGAGCACGCCTTTGCTTCGGCAAATGGCCGCTACCTCCTGAATTGGGAACAATACCCCGGTTTCATTATTGGCCCACATCACCGACACTAGCGCAGTGTCGGAACGAATGGACCGTTTCAACTGCGCTAAATCAAGCGCCCCGTCCGCGGTTACCGGCAAGAACGTAACTTCGTAACCTTGCTTCTGCAAAAACGCGCAAAACTTGAGGGTCGCAGAATGCTCGACCGTTGTGGTTACAATGTGCCGCCGTTCCGGCTGCGTCAACAAAGCGCTGTGGATGGCGGAATTGTTACTCTCGGTGCCGCAGCTTGTGAAAATAATTTCCCGCGGCTCTGCCCGGATCAACTCGGCGACCTTCGTCCGGGCGTGGTCAACATGACGACCCACATCGTGCCCGAAGGAATATGCGCTGGACGGGTTGCCCCATTGTTCCTTGAGAAAAGGCAGCATTGCCTCGAACACCGGCGACGCAATCCGCGTAGTTGCGTTGTTATCAAAGTAATAAACCGGCTGTTCGGTCATAATCGTTTATTCGCTCCAGTAATGTGGCCGCTTGCCGCCAAAGATCCAGAGGGAATACCGTTCTGTGTGAATTTCATGCCAAACGCGTGAGCCGAACGCGCCTTTCTCGTGGCCCTCCTCAGAATCACGATCCGAACCAGGATGGTCTGGCAAATTGGCAAGAGTTCCGCGCCAACACCAATCCGACGAATGCGGCTTTTGTTTTTATGATCCGCAGCGTGTCCCGATTAAGGGATGGCCGCTACCAGGTAACCTTCGACGCCTCGACCAATCGCATGTATCCCGTGGATGCTTCCACCGATTTGATAAGCTGGCGGGCGGTTCAGGACTCCATTCCCGGAACGAGCTAGCACAGGACTCTCACGGATCCCGCGTTCGTTCCCAGCCTCGCGAACATATTCTAACGAGTTATGGTTTACTAGTGCGTGGCGGCAGAGACAACCGATCGCTGCGCCGCCGCGCCAACCCACACCACCGACAGGCATTGTAGCGCTCGTGCCCTCACGCGGCGCGGTCGCAAATTTATGCAACCAGGCACGAGGTCGGGTCCCGCGAGTCCGATTTCAACCGAGCGATTGGGCCGCGCGCCACACCACTTGCTCGCTCCAGGGATGTCTCCAGGCGCGCCCGGTGAGCCGTTGAAGCGCGACCAGAGCCCGCGCGGGTTTTCCCATCCCCAACCACCTCTCTGCCGTCTCAACGCGGCGCGCGTCTTTTTTTAGCAGATTTGTTTTGCCAGCTTTCATGTGCCAAGCAGCTACTGTAGCCGGAACGAGCCGTTTGTGAATGGGGGCATTACCCTATGTCGGGTGAAGTAAACTGCCTGGACCCAGGGATGCCCTACAATGAAGCCTCAAAGGTGTGCCGCAGATTCTTAATCTGCCGGGGTAACTCCGCGGCCTGAGCTACGATTTTGATGGCTGTCCTGGCGCGGTGACCACACCGAAGCTCCATTCATTCTGCGTGTTTAATCATTTCACTCAGGAGCTCGGTCAAACGAGCCCGGCCCAGTGAATAATTGGCCGGAGGAAGCTGGTTGGAGCCAGGCGTGACTTTGAAGTTAAGGTCCCGGTTCTCGATGTCGTTTTTCGTCAAGCCCGAATACGCGGCCGTCGCAGCGTTCAGATCATCCCAGCGGCGCCGACCGAGATCGTTTCGAATCTTGGAACAGGCCTCGCGAATCCGCGGCAGGGACTGGGCATGGGCGTCCACGAGCAATTCGTCTCGAACGAGGCCGAACTGATCGCGAATGGTGGAGATGGAGGAGCAGAAGCTCTGCTTGCGCAGATCACAGCCGCTGGAGAAATGGCTCTTGATGAGCCAGCCGAAAACGCCGCAGGCAGCGCTCCAGAGCGCCAGTTCCGCTGGCCGAAAATGAAAGTCCATTGGCACAGTGAAATCAAATGATTGCTGAGTAGCTCCACGACATACTGTCAAGGTCCCGTAGTTGTGGTGGCCTTATGGGTGCCAATGTAGCCTTAGTGACACGGGTTGCAAGCCGCAAAATTTTAGCTGGCGAGCTTTTGGCAATCAATACGCTTTCCGCGCCCGGAAAAATGACTGCACGTTTCTGCCGGAAAACGGTACCGTCAAGGTGGCGGTCCCCGACGAGTTGGTAACCGTAAACAACGGCGACCAGGTCGAGAGGTCGAGGGATTCTTGGAGGACGTAGCGACCGCCCGTCTCGGAATCGAGTCGGAGTCGCAGTCCATTGGTCGAGAAACCGACCGCCGCCAGGTTCGGGCAAGGGTAAAGCACCGCAGCAACGTCTTCGGTAAAGTTGGGCAGCGCCAACTCGAGGGTGCTGTTGGTGCTAAAGGCTGTGGTGACGCCCAGCGATCCGGCAGTAGCTGGATCGTACCACTCGGCGTTGACCCTGCCGGCTGTCCAATTCGTCAAGCTCAACGTTTGAGCTTGCTGGAGCGGCAAGGATAAATTAGTGGCGCCAGCGGGGAAAGACGCACCCGGAGCTACGACATAGAGCAGCGACTCGTGGGGACCGCGCAGGCCGATGGCTTCGGGCGACGCTTGCCAGTTGCTGGAATAATTGGCCGGCAAGACCTGCTCGAGGCGGACTGAATCGAGATAAAACCAATCGCCACCCGCATTGGTGATTTCGATTAGGCGTTTGCCCGCCGGGAGGTTCACCGG
>JANXQE010000188.1 GCA_025356925.1 Limisphaerales bacterium
AATCCAACGCATGTCTGGGACGTTCAGCTAAAGTTCACGTCGAACCAATGGACTAAGCTCGGACCGAACGTCGTTCCGCCGGTACTTCATTTCCTTCAGCCGGACGGCAGCGTGATCCTGCGAAATCCGGAGGCGTCCAGAAACGGTTTGGCCGGGGTGTTTGGTCTGGATTTCCCTTGGTCACAAGCCGAAATGGACTTCAGCGATGCGGTGTTTCGAGGCGTCGGCGCACGGTTCAAAGGTAACGGCACGTTCGTCGATTCCCAGCGTACCTACAAACGGCCGTTCAAGGTCGACCTCACAAAGCAGGGTAAAACCCAGCGATTGGCCGGCCGGACCACGCTGAATTTTCACAATCTCACCGCCGATGCCTCTTGCCTTCGTGACACGATGGCTTACGAATTCTTCCGCGACGCCGGCGTTCCCGCGTCGCGGACTACTTTCGCGCGGCTGCGCCTTACCGTTGAAGGCCGATTCGACGACCGATTGCTCGGCCTGTATGTGATGGTTGAGAATCCTGATGCCGAGTGGGCGAGGGAGCAGTTTGGCACGGAGGGGATTGCGCTTTTTAAGCCGGTCACCTACGAATTATTCAAGGATCTCGGAGACGACTGGAAAGCCTACGAGGGGATCTACGACCCCAAAACCAAACTCAAGCCAAAGCAGTATCGCCGGCTCATGGCACTGGCCCGGCTTGTGACCCACGCAGATGATGCCGAGTTCGGTGAGCGAGTAGGTGAGTTCATCGACCTGGATGAATTTGCCCGCTTCTTGGCGTGCGAAGTCATTCTCTCCAACTACGACGGGTTTTTGAGCAATGGCCAGAATTTCCTGCTTTTTCTCGATCCACGGACCGAGCGGTTCGGCTTTATTCCCTGGGACTTGGATCATTCTTGGGGCGAGTTTTCATTCATCGGCAAGATCAAGGAGCGCGAGCAGGCTAGCATCTGGCACCCGTGGGTGGGGGAAAATCGGTTCCTGGAGCGGACTCTGGCGGTGGTGCCAGTGCGTGAGCGTTACCGGCGGGAGTTGGAGCGAGCGCGGGCGACGCTCTTTCTGCCTGGGCGGCTCGATCAGCGCGTGGACGAATTGGTGAGCGTCGTGCGGCCTTTCATCGCGGAGGAATCGTCCAGCCGGCTATCGAGATTCGAGCGCGAGATCGCCCCTCAGCAAAACGACAATCCGGACTCACTGCCGAGCCCGCGAGGGTTTTCTCTCAAACGCTTCTTCGCGGCGCGCGCCGCGTCCGTCAGCGAACAACTCGAAGGCCGGGCCGAAGGAGTCATCCTAACGCGCAAATCACCGCGTTGACTCGCGCGCGGGCCTTGTCCGGAGCGATGCGAAACTGGAACGGAGACTCCAAAATCAGAGGTGCTGCTGAACATCCGAAGGTTGATGGGGAGGAAAGCCCCCGCGCCGATGATGGGGCATTCTGCTTTACAGCGCTGGGCGCATCGGTTCTTCTAACCGCATGGCAACCGAAGCGCGCTCCCCACCTCCTCTCGGGAGCAAACCTCCCGCCCTGGCGACCTGGAGTCTGGTTCTCGGCTGTTTGGGAATAGTGCTGCTGCTGGGTTGTATCGGTCCGCTTTTTGGCATTCCCGCGGTGATCTGTGGTCACTTGGCTTATTCGCGGATCAAGCGTTCCGGCGGTGTCCTTTCCGGCGAAGGCATGGCTCTGGCCGGGCTGATCACAGGCTACGTCAGCATTGGCCTCTCGTTGTTGTTCATCCCGATGATGCTGGCCATCGCGGTCCCAACCTTTGTCAAAGCGCGCCAAACCGCGCAGCAGAACATCTGCATCAACAATCTCCGGCTGATCGACGGGGCCAAGCAGAGTTGGTCGCTGGAGAAGAAAGCGACCGCCGAAGACACTCCCGCAGCCGGGGATCTGACTCAATTTTTGGGGAAGAACTTCAGCTTGTTGCGTTGCCCAGCGGGCGGCGTTTACAGGATCAACAAGGTCAGTGACCCGCCGACGTGCAGCGTTCCGAATCATCGTCTGCCAAATCAATGAGAGATTGGGAGTATCCGACCACACACGACAGCTCGAGATGAAATTGAAACTGATCTTACTACTTGTTCTGACGGCCACCCTCGCTCACTCGAGTTTGGGTGCCCAACACCCGCCACATTCCTTTCAGGTCGGCGGAACAAACTTCCTGCTCGACGGCAAGCCTTACCAAATACGCTGCGGTGAGATTCACGCGCCGAGGGTTCCGCGAGAGTATTGGCGGCATCGTTTGCGGATGGCCAAGGCAATGGGTTTAAACACGGTTTGCGCCTATTTGTTTTGGAACGTGCACGAGCCACGACCGGGAACCTTTGTTTGGACCGGGCAAGCGGATGCGGCCGAATTTTGCCGGATTGCACAGCAAGAAGGGCTGTGGGTTATCTTGCGGCCGGGGCCCTATTCCTGCGCGGAATGGGAAATGGGGGGGTTCCCATGGTGGTTGCTCCAACAGGAGGACATCCGGCTGCGCACGCGCGATCCGCGGTACCTCGGAGCGGCGCAGCGGTATGTTAAGGAAGTCGGGCGAGTCCTGGGACCGCTGCAAATAACTCAGGGAGGCCCGATCCTGATGGTGCAGGTCGAGAACGAATACGGCTTTTTCGGCAAGGACGCAGCCTATATGGGCGAGATTCGGCAAGCGTTGGTTGATGCCGGCTTCTCGGTTCCACTCTTCGCCTGCAATCCAGCCGAGCACTTGAAGGATGGGTACCGTTCCGACCTGTTCCCAGTGGTGAATTTTGGATCCAACCCGGAGGGGAGCTTCAAGAAATTGCGGGAGGTCCTTCCTCAGGGCCCGCTGATGTGTGGGGAATTCTATCCGGGCTGGTTTGACACCTGGGGACAGCCACACCACACCGGCAAGACACAGCAGTACCTCAAGGACCTTGAGTATATGCTGAGCGCGGGAGCCTCTTTCAGCATCTACATGGTCCACGGCGGCACGACCTTCGGTTTGTGGTCCGGCGCGGATCGTCCGTTCAAGCCGGACACGTCGAGCTATGACTACGATGCGCCGATCAGCGAAGCCGGGTGGCCGACCGACAAGTTCTTCCAAACGCGTGCTCTGTTCGCCAGGTATCTTATGCCGGGCGAGTCGGTCCCGGAACCGCCTGCGACAAATGCCGTGATCACTTTTGCCCCGACGGAAGTGCAGGAGTGCGCGCCCCTGTTGGAAAACCTGCCGAAAGGGATAACGGATACCCGGCCAGGAACGATGGAGCAATACGGCCAGGGCTATGGCTGCATCCTTTATCGAACACAAATCCCCGCCGGTCCGGCCGCCAGTGTTGAGGCAGCCGCAGTGCATGATCTCGGGTTAGTCTTTCTCGATGGCCACCGGGTTGGATTCATGGATCGGCGTGGGGCCAATTATAAGGTGGGTTTGCCGGCTCGAGCTCAGATGGCGACTTTGGATATTCTGGTAGAGGCGATGGGCAGAGTGAACTTTGGGGCTGAGGTTCATGATCAAAAGGGGTTGCACGGCCCGGTGAAGGTCGTCGCAAGGGACGGCCAGGTCATTGTCCCCACAAGCTGGCAGGTTTATCCTCTGCCGCTGGACTCGCCGATGTTGGGGAAGCTGCGTTTTAAGAAAAAGAAGACCAACGCCCCCGCGTTTTGGCGTGCGCAGATCGAAATCAGCGCGGCAGGCGACACGTTCCTGGACTTGAGTTCCTGGGGCAAGGGAGTTGCCTGGGTCAATGGGCATTGCGTGGGACGTTTCTGGAACATCGGCCCGACACAGACGATGTATGTGCCAGGCCCTTGGCTCAAGCCAGGCAGAAACCAGGTCGTGATCCTCGATCTCCTCGGTCCAACCGAACCTGTGGTCGCGGGCGTTGCCACTCCGGTGCTGGATCAACTCAGACCCGACCAGGATTTCTCCCTGGCTCCACGGTAAACTGAAAACCATCGCCTCACATCTTGTCAGCCTATGGCCGCAGCAACATTAACGTGGCGCCACGTTTATACTCCGCTTCGGTCTTTCACCGCGCCCGACCCTTGCAGGAGGCTCAAGAGCGACCTGTGTCGCAGCGGGGTGAACGCCTTGCTCACGGCAATCATCGCATCCGCTGGGCCAGGTCGGGGATAGCGGAAGAACAAAACCTGGGGTAAAAAATTGTATGCGCGAGCGGCACGCGATTCATGTAGTCCTGCGGGATGGGTGCGGTCGCTATCTTGCCGGCCAAAGGGAAACCTGGTCTTTCACCGAAGATTTTACCCAGGCGAAAGTGTTCGACTTTATCCGGGATCGAATTGCTGAACAAGTTGAGAGGCTGAGCCGGGACCACGGCTTGGCGCTCAGTGTTGTGGCAGTGGACCCGCTCGAGAGGTACGAAGTCTGCGATATCTGCGGAAACCGAGCGATGCCGTACAGCATCTTCTTCGATGGGCACCGTTACTTTTGTCGCGATTGCCGCAACGCGCAAATCACCAGGGACGCGCAGAGCCAATCCTGTTAGGAGCGACTATGCGGCGGCGCGGCCGTGTTTGCGACGAACCAGCGGCTTGGATTCGCCGGTGACAACGGGATGGGTAATGTTGATCTGGATAATGTCGTCGCTGCTCGGCACCTCGTACATCACATCGAGCATGAGCTTTTCCAGCAGACTTCGCAGCGCCCGGGCGCCGGTTCCCTTCCGAATCGCCTGGCTGGCCAGTTCGTTGAGCGCCTCCGGCGAGAATTCGAGCTCGACGCCCTCCATGGCCATGAGCTTAGCATATTGTTTGGTCAGAGCGTTTTTGGTGTCCGTCAGGATCGAGACCAGTTGCTGTTCCGTTAGTTCAGCCAACACGGTGACCATCGGGAGCCGCCCGATAAACTCGGGAATAAAGCCAAACCCCAACAAATCCTCGGGCTCGATATACTGCAGGACTTGCTGACGGTCGATGCTGGCGGTTTTGAACCCTTCTTCGGCCGCGCGGAACCCCATGACGTGTTTGCCTAAGCGCCGCTGGATAATACGCTCCAAACCGACAAAAGCTCCGCCGCAGATGAACAGAATATCCGTGGTGTCCACCCGGATGTATTCTTGTTGCGGATGCTTCCTTCCGCCCTGTGGTGGCACGTTGCAAACAGTGCCTTCGAGGATCTTGAGCAGCGCCTGCTGAACGCCTTCGCCCGAGACGTCGCGAGTGATGGAAACGTTCTCGGTTTTCCGAGCGATCTTATCGATTTCGTCGATGTAAACAATGCCGCGTTGGGCGCGCTTAACGTCATAGTCGGCATTCTGCAGCAAGCGCAAGACGATGTTCTCGACGTCTTCGCCGACATAGCCAGCCTCAGTCAGGGTGGTGGCGTCAGCCATGGCGAATGGAACATCGAGGATCTGCGCAAGAGTGCGAGCGAGCAGGGTTTTGCCCGAACCGGTCGGCCCGATCATCAAAATGTTGCTCTTCTCGATTTCGACACCGGCATGGGGATCGGCGGGCAGGGTCTCCGCTTCGGCGCCGGTGGTCCGCTCCTGAACGATACGCTTGTAGTGGTTGTGGACAGCGACCGCCAGGGTCTTCTTGGCGTGGTCCTGGCCAACGCAATTCAGGTCGAGCTGCCGTTTGATCTCTGCCGGTTTGGGAACACTAATTTTGGGTTTCTGTTTCTTGGTCTGAGAGGCCAGCTCTTTATCCAGGACCTGCTTGCAGAGCACAACGCAATTGTCGCAGATGTAAACGCCAGGACCAGCGATGAGCTTTTTAACCTCGGCATGAGACTTGCCGCAGAAACTGCACAAGGTAATATTGGTCGGCCGCGCCATCGAGGCTATTCTTTTTTGTCGGCCAAACTCGTGGCGCGCTCGGCCATTCCGGGGATTTGCTTGCGGGACTGCACCACCTCATCCACCAGGCCGTAAGTCTGAGCCTCTTCGGAACTCATGAAATTATCGCGGTCGCAATCTTTTTCGACCTGCTCGATCGAGCGGCCGGTGTGCTTGGAGATTATCGAGTTGAGCCGCTGTTTGAGCTTAAGCATGTAGCGGACGCGGATCTCGACGTCGCTGGCGGCACCCTCGGCTCCGCCCAGGACCTGATGGATCATGATATTGGCGTTGGGCAAGGCGTACCGTTTGCCCTTGGTGCCACCACACAGCAAAACCGCACCCATGCTGGCGGCTTGACCTATGCAGTAAGTGTTCACGTCGCACGTAAGAAACTGCATCGTGTCGTAAATCGCCAAGCCCGAGGTCACGCTGCCGCCAGGCGAGTTAATGTAAAGGTGAATGTCCTTTTTTGGGTCGGTCATCTGCAGAAACAGCAATTGCGCGATGATGACATTGGCCACCATGTCATCGACGGGTGTCCCGAG
>JANXQE010000193.1 GCA_025356925.1 Limisphaerales bacterium
CCTCCATCAATATGAAACAAGCCCAAGCAATCGAGCGCCTGCGTCAGGTTCTGCGCCGCCAGCACAAGGCCCTGGCCATCGAGGACGCTTACGTCCTGTGCTTGCGCCGCGTTACTGCTTTTTGTTTCGGTGCCCTTCACGGACTGCTCCCCTCGGAGGGTTTAGGATGCTCGGACGTGTTTTCCATCGGCGGGCGGGTCAGGACAGCGCACCCCCTTTTGCGACGATTCCTAGCCCGAAAACCCCAAAAACCAACCTTTGGTTGAAAGCCCCCAATCCGAGCCAAGGCAGAACCGAAAGCGCCCTTCAAGCCCCCACCCTGCCCCCACGGTCTGCGCGAAAATTAGGGAGTCCTCATTTTGAAAAACCCGGGTGGTTCGCCGTGCGCAGCCGAACCGAAACCACCTCGCGAAAAGGGGTGCCCGTCAGCCTCGCCGTCAGGGCCGCTGGCAAAAGTCAACTCCATCCCCCCCGATCCCGCTCCGCCTTCGCTCCTCCCTGAACGCACAGAAAGAAGGAAGAAACATTTAACGCCCCGCCAATCGTGCATGACAGGCCCTCGCACCGCGCCGAGTGCCACGGCGAGGGTTGTGCCCCCCCGCCGTGGTGACACTCGCCGAAGCCAGAGAATCGATTCGGCGCTGCGGGAGGCCATAAAAACCGCAACGATAGAATCAGGCCCGACGCGCAAGGTTGACCCGCAGCACTGTCCGCGAAACCTGGAGCCGTGCGCCGCGCTTGTTTTTCGGCCCGATACTACGTTTGATACTACTCCGGGCTTTTGGGCAGGGTTCGGTCTGCGTAAGCCGTTGATGGAGTGGTGCCCCGGGAAGGACTTGAACCTTCAACCAATTGATTAAGAGTCAACTGCTCTGCCAATTGAGCTACCGAGGCGACCGAACGGCGCAAAGGATTGTAAGACAGGGAGTGTTTGTCAACAAAAGAGGCGAGCGCGCCGCGACGAGATCGCGCAGCGAAGCGACGGTAAGATAATGGACTATTGGCCTCGCGGCTTCTCAAATCAGGACGAGAGATCCCAAGGAGGGTGGTCTTTACGGGTGAACCCGAGGCGAGCGGCGACCTGCCTGAGGGATTGAGGGACGGAGAGAATACGGCATTTAGCTCGATCGGAGTTATTACGCAAACTCCGGTTTCGGACCAACGCTGATGTATCAACTAGGCTCGCGCCAGGCTGTGCGGGGAGGCAAGCTGAAGGACTTTGTCGATCAGGCTGGAAAGGTCCGGCAGC
The DNA here is from genome assembly GCA_025356925.1 of Limisphaerales bacterium. Lineage (GTDB taxonomy): Bacteria > Verrucomicrobiota > Verrucomicrobiia > Limisphaerales > UBA8199 > JANXQE01. The sequence goes on from JANXQE010000193.1 coordinate 1,250, forward strand.
ACAAAATCGTGATGCACGTCTCCCAACCACGGCGATCGAACCAGCAACGACGTGGCTCCCGCCCGTCGGGCCGCCTCGGCGTCCTGCCATTTGTCGCTGATCACAAACGAGCGGTTGAGATCAATTCCCCACTTGTAAGCAGCTTCGGTCAGCAACCCGGCCTTGGGCTTGCGGCAAGGGCATCGGTCGGCGTCCTCATGCGGACAGACCAGCAAATCGTGCACTGGAAAAGTCGCCCGCAGCAGTTCGTGCATGCGATCCAGTTCGCGGCGCGACTGGTATCCGCGCGAAATGCCAGGCTGATTGGTCGTGACGATCAAAATGAGGCCGGCCGCCTTGAGCTCATTGAGCAGCGGGGCCACCTCCGTGTTGAGATGGAACTGGTCGAATGTCAGCGGACTGACCTGGCGTTCCCGCTCCACTCGGGCTCGATTCAGTATCCCGTCCCGTTCAAGAAAGACAGCTGGCTTCATAGGATCGAGAAGAGCATAAAGCTTGCCGGGTTTAAAATCCGCGATGCCAGGGGTGGAACGCGCCACTTACGTCGTTCTGCCTTGAGCTGGCATGCTCGCCGGATCTGTCTGGAAGAGATTGAGACAGCCTTTGTCTGCTATTCAGATGGCGGGCGTTGTGGTGGTGGTTGTGGCTCGCACTTTCTCCGGCCTTTGCGGTTCAATTACGCGTCCGAAACGACGATTCAGCCGCGGGCCGCGATCACCAGCGTCTTGTTGGCCACTGGTGACGGGGACACCGACCCAATCGCAGCCAGGTTCGCAGTCCACCATTTTTCGGCCGCTTGAGCGGTCCATGATCCCGCAGCACCACAACGCTCGAGAGCGGCATCCATTGCCTCGGCGCTTTGGGGCCGCGCCTGGGCATTCTTCGAAAGGCAGGCCATAATGATGGCTTCGAGGTCGGCATCGACAGGCCGGCCGACGCGGTCAGAGGGCGTCTTTGGCGAGTCGTTGACCTGGCCGTCCAATAATTCTTCGACGTCACCTGAAGCAAAAAGTGTCCGGGCGGTCAACAGCCAATAGGCAACCGCCCCGAGCGAGTAGAGGTCACTGCGGGCATCGACAGCTTGGGGTTCTTTGACCGCCTCCGGCGCGATGAAATGGGGTGTGCCCACCACCGCGTTGGCGCTTGCTTTATCCGGAGGCCGCAAGTGCCTGGCTTTGACCAGGCCGAAGTCCACGACCTTGACGACGTCGCAGACCCCGCCCCGGCGCGTGAGCAGGATGTTCGCCGGTTTAATGTCCCGGTGGATCAGTCCAATCCGGTGAGCTTCAGCCAGCGAGCCGCACACCTGGCGCAAAATGTGGATGACTCGGCCCTCAGGCTGAGGGCCGAATTTGCGCGCTAATTGATCCAGGTCGATGCCGCTCAAAAACTCCATGGCATAATAGAACAGCCCCTCGGGCGTCCGGCCGTAATCGTAGATGGCGACCGTATTGGGATGGGTGAGCTGACTGGTGATCTGCACCTCATGTTCGAAGCGCGCCGCGGTATCCTCATTGGTCAGGTCCGGGCTCAGCAACTTGATGGCCACCGGCCGCCGCAGCAACGCGTGGCGGGCTCGGTACACCATCCCGTTTGACCCGCGCCCGATTTCCTGCAGCAGGACATACTGCCCGAGCCGGCGAAAAGCAACGGCGTCACGCCGAATGGAGGCCTGGAGGCTCTCCACCCAAAGCGTGAATGCGAGAATGCCCAGGCCGCTCAGGACCAGGAGTAAAAACAAAACGATGAACGCTTGCCGCAGCAGATACAGCGTCCGAAAGGCCTCGCTGGCCGCCACCTCGGAGGCCACGCCCATTCCGTACTCCGGCAGCCACGTCCAGGCGCCAACAACCTCCACACCCCGGTAATTTGGATAGCCTTGGACGTCGGAGCCTTCCTCGCCCATCAGTGCCGAAGCCGCCATGCGCGTCAGCCGGGGTTCCTTCGAGCCCCCGACTCGCCGACGCTCACCGTCGGGGCCATCGGTTGGCTCGACCAAGCGCATGTTTAAAATCGCGGTTGCTTCAGGCGCATCCGGGATGAGTTTCCGCTGCTTGAGCTCCTGGTCAAAGCGCGAAGCGGTCAGCATCACGGCGCGATGGTCGAAGGCATAGGCTTCCCCGGTCTGCCCCATGTGGGCGACGGAAAAGATGCGTGTAAATTCCTCTTCCGGTTTCATGCGCAAGGCGAGTACCGCCACGACGCTTCCAGAACTTGATTTCACCGGCGCCGATACGAACATCAGAGGACCCTCGGCCCGCTGGGTCAGCGTGGCTTCCCTCGCAATCGGACGCGAGACAGCCAGCTCTCCGCGCAGCGACCTCCACATGAACATCTCATAGCTGCGCGGGGCCAGGCGCCCCACCTGCCGGCGGTACGGCGAGGCTAAAATTCGGCGATCCGCGTTCAGCACCACGTAGTCCAAATATTGATGGGCATCCATCAATGGCTTGAGATGCTGCTGTATAATTCTTGCCGCATCGGAATTCGCCAGCACGTCCTCGGTGGCGTCGCTCGTTCGCGCGAGCGCCACCAAATCGATGATTGCACTCTGGATCGGGAGGTCGGATGCGAAGGATCGCGCATCCGATTGCCTTTCCGTGAACCAGAGGCGCAGTGCCGCGACGTCGGCGTTTAACAACGTCTGCAGCCGCGACGCCAACTCCGCCCGCGTCGCCCCCTCCACGCGGTTGCGGACCCAAAATCCGACGGCAATCAGCACCACGGCGCCCAGCGCAGGCCAGACCCACAAATGCTTTGAGAGCAGCACAGGCGCGCGCGTGATGAACCGCCCGAACCGGCTGAGCCCTGGTTGTTTCTTGTCTGCCGTCACTGCTCTAGGCTCTGTGCGCCGACCCTGATTGTCAACCCACAGCCCGACTACAAATACATTACAGAGTTGTAACCCATTTTCTTGCAACAAAACCCCTGCGACAGTGTCTGTCTTGTGTATGGAGACCGAAACGCTAAACCGCAGCCAACAACTGCAAGCGGGCCAACTCTGGAGAATCGAGCACGGCTACGTTCACATCGTGGAAGTGGGCAACCGGCTCGTTCACTACAAGACGCTGCGACACCCGGAGCAGAGGGCGGCGGTGACCAGGATGATCGGATTGGGGTCGCTGCTAAGATATTTGAGTGAGTGCGAAGGGGTGTTGGTAGGCTGAC
>JANXQE010000209.1 GCA_025356925.1 Limisphaerales bacterium
GCAGGGCGAACGCATTTAAACACCCAGCAAACGTAGCAAATAGGCATGGTCCCAGCTGGCATTGAGTTGTTTGCCCCGGATGCCGCGCTTTTTGGTTTTCTCTCTCCGGAGTAGATTTAAAGCAAGTCGACGCAAGGTGGCCAGGTTCTCGGCGGCATAGCCGGCCCGAGCACGGCTTTGGTCCTCTCGAAAACAAACGTCCATTACCCAATGGACTTTGTTTTCCACCCCCAATGGCTGCGCACCGCCCGAGCAAAGGTTTCGGCTCCCAGAGGCAGACTAGACAAATAATAGCGCCGTTCCACCGTGGTTTTGCCATCCACTTCGCGAGTGCCTTCAATCATCCCCACCGATTTGAGCCCTTCCCACTTGGGCCGGTCGGCAAACCAGTTCAGTCGGTCGCTCTGGAAATAACGGCGGGTTTCCAACCGTCCGTGGTCTTTTTCCACTGTCTCCACACTGGCTAGCGTTGTGGCCTCTGTGGAGAGCTTGGCTCCTGGGAGTCGGGGCGTTTGCTGCTCGATCAGGGTAGCATCCAAGAAGCTCTTAACTTCCTGGTGCACTGTCTCCTGGTTGCCTTTGAGGGCAGCACATAATCGGCGTCGGCCTCGAGGATCTCTTTGGCGATCTTCTTTTGGCAGCCCATGGCGTCGATGGTCACGATGCAGCCGCTCAACTCCAGCACCCGCAAGAGTTCCGGCACGGCAGTGATTTCATTGCTTTTGTCGGCTACTTTCAACTGCCCCAGCACCAGCCCGTTACTCTCGGCCCACGCACTTACCACGTATTTAACGCTTTGGTCTTTGTTCAAAGCTCGGCGTAGCGCTTTGCCGTCCAGCGCCACGATTTCCTGAGGCACCGCCTCGCGCAAGCTCTGCGTCCAGCGCAGAAAGCAATCGAGGAACTCTTTGGGATCCAACGCTGCAAAGACACGATGGAAAGTGTCATGAGAAGGAATTCCCTTACGCAGTCGCAGAAAGCTCTTGAACCAGTCGTACTTTGCTTTGCCAAAGTCTTCCATGTCGTTGAAGGTTTCGCCGGCGCACAACAAGGTGCAGACTGCGATTACCAAGATGTCAATCAGGTCGTGGTCCTTTCTGCGTTCGCTGCGCGGGTCCGCCACCTGCGCAAAATGTGCGACTAGACTGGTTTTTGCTACTTCGGTTTTGTCGTGGTCTCGATGTTCAGGATGCTTAGGCATCCACCTCATTTATCCATCTAATTCAAAAGTACAAGGCAAATTTTGCCTAGTAATCCTCTAGCTTTTAAGTGCGTCTGCCCTGGGTCCCATAGCGAACGATGAGTGCAGCCGCTCCGAGCCCGCGGCGTAGAAAAGCACCCAGGCAGTCTCTCGGAGTCGGCTGCCACGATTTGTTGGGACTTTCTGCTCATTACCGTTCAGTCGGGCCCCCGAAAGTTCTCGGGATACGCCGCTTTCAACTCTCGAGCCATTTTGGGATTCACGCGGTGCCGATCCCCGAAGTTGCATCCAGGCCGGGAGAGATACCAGTTTCTTGGAATCCGGGCATCTGTGACGACGGCATAGTTTGCCGTCTCCTCCGGACGCCCAAATTCCTGAACCTTTATGCGTTGTAAGTGCACCTCAACCGAGCGCATTTTCATACGGCGGGCGACTTCGAAAAAGTTCTCCGTATGCATGTTGACCACGCTCCAATACTGCCATTCATTGGTCTGGCCAGGAACCGATGCTTTGCCGACCCGCAAGCCCAGGGCATTTCCGAATTGCCAAGGAGGAGGTGAATCGTGAAAAAATAACATCTGGGTGGTGCTGCATGTCCTGTGCGCTCTCTCCACCGATACAGTTACACGCTCCGATACCAGCAAAACCCTCGCCCCTTGCTTCTGCGGGTGCGTTGTGATGACCTTTGAAGCTGCATTCGTAACTGCATTATTTGAATCGCTTGCCAAGCAACTCACCGCGGCAATCACCTGACTGATAATTACGCCGTACCTAAGAATGTCAGCGAAAGTCTCAGTGTGCATAGTCCCAGCTGTGATTCAGAGACGGCTGGTTGCTGAGCAAATTCTCTTCCCTTCTCGATGTAAAGCTTTGGGCAACAAGCCCGGAAACCATCTTACAGGGGGGAACCGGTTCGTTTAATAACTGCCGGATTATGTCATCCTTTTTTGCTCGTAACCTATTCATTACCAGCCTTACCCCCCCAAAAAATTACCATTTCTGGTTCGGTGATCGAAGCGCAAAATTGCCTTATCTGTCCTTTTTGCCCATTTCTCACCACTTGGACAGTATTTGTCCAACCCCATCGGCGAGCCTGTTCCCATTGAATGAAGCCGACCGCAAGAATCGCCGCCTGGGCTTTATCTGCCCTTAACAGCGGCGATCCCGAAATCACGGTTGAGCCGGGTGATGAAATCGAGGCTGATTTCCTTGGGACAAACCGCTTCGCAAGAACCTGTGACCGTGCAGTTGCCGAAGCCCTCGGCGTCCATCTGCTCAACCATGCTCAAGGCGCGCCGATCTTTTTCGGCTTTGCCTTGAGGCAAAAGGTTGAGCTGGGAGGCCTTGGCAGCGACAAAGAGCATGGCGGAGGCATTTTTGCAGGCCGCAACGCACGCGCCACAACCGATGCAGGCCGCGGCGTCCATGGAAGTGTCCGCGACCGTTTTGGAGACCGGCAAGGCATTGCCATCGGGTGCGCCGCCGGTGTTGACCGAGACAAATCCGCCAGCCTGGATAATCCGATCGAAGGCGCCGCGGTTTGTGACTAAATCCCTCACGATTGGGAAAGCCTTCGCGCGCCAAGGCTCGATCGTGATCGTCTCGCCATCTTTGAAGTGGCGCATGTGCAACTGGCAGGTCGCCGTTCCTTGGTGGCCCCCATGGGGAATGCCGTTGATGACCAGGGAGCACATGCCACAAATGCCTTCCCGGCAGTCCGAATCGAAGGCGATCGGCTCCTGTCCCCGATCGAGAATGCCTTCATTCACGACGTCGAGCATTTCCAGGAACGACATGTCCTCGATCACGGCCTTGGCCTGATGGGTCTCGAAATGGCCCGGCGCTTGCCCGTTCTTTTGTCGCCAAACTTTCAGAGTCAGATTCATGGCTAATGGCTCACTTGTAGCTGCGCGTGCTCATGTGGACTTCTTCATAAACGAGCGGCTCCTGGTGCATGACCGGGGCTTTGTCTGACCCCTGGTATTCCCAAGCCGCCACGAAAGAAAAATTCTCATCATCCCGCCTGGCCTCGCCGTCGGGGGTCTGGAATTCCTCGCGGAAATGGCCGCCGCAGGATTCGCGGCGCTGGAGCGCATCAAGGCACAGCAACTCGGCAAATTCCATAAAATCGGCTACTCGTCCGGCGTATTCCAGCGCCTGGTTCAATTCCCCGTTTTCAGCGGTCACGTTCACATTTTTCCAAAATTCATCACGCAGTTCCGGGATGCGTCGGAGCGCCTCTTTGAGCCCCGCCTCGGTGCGGGCCATGCCGCATTTCTCCCAGAGCAACTTGCCGAGCTCTCGATGGAGCGACGTCGGGGTCCGTTTTCCTTTGATCGACAGCAGCTTGGTGGTGAACAATCGAATATTCTCTTCCACTTTCTTAAACTCAGGATGGCTCGTGGGAGCCTTCACCGGTTTCGTGGAGGCAAAGTAGTTGCCGATGGTATAGGGCAGGACGAAATATCCATCTGCCAAACCCTGCATGAGGGCGCTGGCGCCCAGGCGGTTGGCGCCGTGGTCCGAGAAGTTGGCCTCGCCCAGGACGAACAGGCCAGGCAGGGTGCTCATCAGGTTGTAATCCACCCACGTGCCCCCCATGGTGTAATGGACCGCCGGATAGATGCGCATGGGACGCTCGTAGGCGTTTTCACCGGTGATCTTTTCGTACATGTCGAAGAGATTGCCATAGCGCTCGCGGACGACATTCAGACCAAGCCGCTTGATGGCATCGGCGAAATCCAGGTACACTCCCAGACCGCCCGGGCCTACACCGCGGCCTTCATCGCACACCTCCTTGGCTGAGCGCGAGGAAATGTCGCGCGGAGCAAGATTGCCGAAGCTGGGATATTTGCGTTCCAGAAAATAATCGCGTTCTGACTCGGGAATCGAACTCACCGGCTGGGCGCAATCTTCTTTGCGTTTGGGCGCCCAGACGCGGCCATCATTGCGCAGGGACTCAGACATCAGGGTGAGCTTCGACTGGTGTTCCCCGCTGACCGGGATACAAGTCGGATGGATCTGGGTGTAACAGGGGTTAGCGAAGAAGGCCCCTTTTTTGTATGCCCGCCAGGTGGCCGTGACGTTGCAACCCTTGGCATTGGTCGAGAGGAAAAAGACATTGCCATAACCGCCGGTGGCCAGAACGACTGCGTCGCCAGCATGAGAGGAAATCTCCCCGGTGACAAGGTCGCGCACAACGATGCCCTTGGCTTGTCCATCGATGACCACGAGATCGAGCATTTCGGTGCGCGGAAACATTTGCACTGTCCCGAGCCCGATCTGCCGGCTCAGGGCCTGGTAAGCGCCCAAGAGCAGTTGTTGCCCGGTTTGGCCGCGAGCGTAAAACGTGCGTGACACCTGTGCGCCGCCGAAGGACCGGTTGGCCAGGAGCCCGCCATACTCTCGCGCGAAGGGCACACCCTGCGCCACGCATTGGTCGATGATGCTGCCACTGACCTGGGCGAGACGGTAAACATTAGCTTCCCGGGCCCGGAAATCTCCCCCCTTGATCGTGTCGTAGAACAGCCGGTAGACGCTATCGCCGTCGTTGGGGTAGTTCTTGGCGGCGTTGATCCCGCCCTGGGCCGCGATGCTATGAGCGCGCCGAGGACTGTCTTGAAAACAGAAACATTTCACCTTATAACCCAACTCCGCCAATGACGCGGCCGCCGAGGCCCCGGCCAGCCCACTCCCGACGACGAGCACTTCGAATTTGCGTTTGTTGGCGGGGTTAACCAGTTTCAGGTCGAACTTGTGTTTATCCCACTTGGCCGCAAGCGGTCCGGATGGGCTTTTGCCATCGAGTGTCATATTACTTCAGAGCCTCCTTCCCATAACCGAGCAGAATTGCAACCGGAATGGAGGTATAACCCAGAAAGATCACCGCCGCCAGGACGCGCGCGGCCTTGTCCACCAAGGGCCGGTAGGTTTCACTTTTCCAGCCGATCGACTGGAACATGCTGCTGAGGCCATGGCTCAGGTGCAGGCAGAGCAACGCCATGCCCAGGATGTAGAACGCCGAAACCCAGCCATTGTTGAAACCGACCACCAGCATTTTGAAAATGTCATGCCGTTTTTCCGGATCCATGAAGGTCGCAAAATTCTGGTTGGTTAGGTTGAGGTACTGCACCTGTGCAGTGAAATGGAGGAGATGGTAGATGATGAAAACGAGCACAATCAGGCCGCTCATCAGCATCGTCCGGGAGGCGTAGGTGGATCCCACCGGCTGGTAGACAGCGTAGCTGACCGGTCGGGCCGCGCGGTTCTCCAGGGACAGCTTGGCGGCG
>JANXQE010000268.1 GCA_025356925.1 Limisphaerales bacterium
TGCCCTCCCGATTCCGATGGGCATAGCGGGCTTGTAACTTCGGCAGCCAGTCTCTTTTCAGTGCTTTACTCATGTTCATTTTCCCACCCATTTGCGGGTGTCTTTTTTCCATGAGTCAACGACCCTTTTTGCCTCCTCTCACTTTAGCCTCCCGGGTGTCTTTTAATTTGAGTCAACTCGCCTGACGTCTTACTCGCAATAACCTGTTGATCTCTGCGGATGGTTCGTGCATGCTGAACCATGAATAGCCTCCAACACCACGGCCCGAAAGAAGCTTACAAGCAACTCCACTTTCGGATGCAGAAGAGCGGTTTGTCATCCATCAAGGTTGAGATCAGCCGGAGAGCCGGTAAGATGCAATTTCATTTTACGGGCTTGGACGCCGAAGTGAAGCAGGCCGAAAAGATTCTCGCGGACTGGAACTAATTCGAACCTGGGGGTTAACCGCTGGCGAGCATGATGCGCGGACACAGGTGATCGCGCGTCACCCTTGCTCTATTTTGGCTGCCGTTGACTGACGAAGGCGGCGATATCCCGTGCCGCCTTGGTTTCTATTCCAGCTTTTTGCAGGAAGCCCAGGTCTCGGAACCAATCGATGAAGCGGTCCTGCCAGGTGCCAAAGGGCATTCCGTTCCGGTCTGCCAACCCGGCGCTCATGCGGCTCCCGTCGCTCAGCACTTCGCCGGGATGCCGGCCGTTGCCGTAGAGGTGCATCTCGACATTGGGAATGGACGCCCGGAGCATGGCCGCGAGGTATTCGTCCGCCCAAAGGGCATGCACCCGATCGCCGGAGCCACCGCAGATGATGAAAGCTGGAGGGGTGTTCTGCGGAATCGCCGGGCTGCCATTGCGGGCAAACGGGCTTGGGCCGGGATAAACCAAACTCACGAAGTCAGGCCGTGCGGAAATTCCGGCCAGGGAATCGGACGGGTCGCTGTGCTTTTTGTCGAAATCTTCAAAGAAAAGGGCGGCCGGCGCCGCTAGTTCAGCGCCCGCCGAAAAACCCATGATGCCGATCTTGTTCGGATCGATGTTCCAGTCCTTGGCGTGCGCGCGGACTAAACGGATCGCCTGCAAGCCATCGCTGACCGCGTCGTCTGGCACGCTGTAGCCGTCGCGCCGCAGTCGGTTCCGGAGGATGACGGTGTTGACTCCGTACCGATAGAAGAAAGGGACAAAGTCGGCGCTCTCGGAGCCCACGTTCAACGTATTGTGACCGCCGCCGGCAGCCACGATGATCGCCGCGCCCGTATTGATGCTCCCGTCGACCGTGTGTACCTCAATAGAGGGGTTGTGGATATTGACGATGCTGTTGATCCGGCCTGGAACGGATTTACTCATGTTGTACTGTTCGGCCTCGCGCACGCGGCCCTGCTTGAGGAGCGGCGAATCCGGCGGGTACAACGGGACGACCACTCCGCCCGGGACAATCGGCTGCGGCGAGTAGGGCGCGTCGTTAGTTGGACCCGGTGTCGGCACCGCCGGGGCAGGGGGAATGGTGCTGATTTGAGCCGAAAACGCGCTTGCGGCAACAGTAAGGCCGACCGTCAAGATCGATAAACCTGAACTCAAGCGAAGGTGTGTCATGGCGGGAGATTCTGCCCGGACGCCCGACGGAGGCAAGTCTCTTTGCCACCAAAAAGTGCCGGTAGAAAATTCATCTTTTTCACTTTTTCTGGCACCCCCATGTCCATAAAGGCCGTCCCGGTTCGTCATGGTATTGATCCGATTAAGCGGATCGATTAATAATAACTAAAAGAAAGGTAAATATGAACGCACCGACAAAAGCTCCTCAATACATGTTACTGTTTCGCGGCAATGACTGGCAAAAAGGCCTTTCGGCCGAGGAAATGCAGAAAGTCGCCGGTCAATGGATGGCCTGGTTCGAACGATTGACAGCCCAGGGAAAGGTGACCGCCGGCGCGCCCCTGGAAAAGGAAGGCAAAACGGTTTCCGGCAAAAACGGACGAGTGGTCTCCGACGGCCCGTTCGCTGAGTCCAAGGAAGCGGTGGGAGGATACTTTCTGCTTCAGGTCAACAGTTTCGACGAGGCGGTTGCTATTGCTCAACAATGCCCGGGTTTGCCGCATGGCGCTAAAGTGGAAGTGCGGCCTGTGGCCGAAAGCTGCCCGCTTATCGAGGAAGTCGCGAACCAGGCGCGGATGACCCAGGTCCCATCCATGGCGCTGCCTTAGTGCCCCGAAGCATCGGCCAAGGCAGGATGACCATGATTGAAACAGGCCTCGCGGCGCTCAATTCGGTGGCCCGCGTTGCGGTCAAGGTTTAGTCTCAAAAACACCCTCCAAACACGTCGTGAGCTCGACAGAGACAGAAACGGAAATGTCTTCGGTTCCGGAGGTGTCGCGGCTGCTGGATCATCTCTTCCGGCATGAGGCCGGAAAGATGGTCGCGATCTTGAGCAGGATTTTTGGGATCGAGCATCTCAGCCTGGCCGAGGACGTGGTCCAGGAGGCCCTGGCGCGCGCGGTGAAGACCTGGCCGTTCTATGGGGTGCCCAAAAACCCGTCCGCGTGGCTCATGCGGACTTCGCGGAACCTGGCGTTGGATGTCGTGCGGCGGGAAAAGGTCTTCCGCGACAAGCAGGCTGAAATCATTTACCTGGTGGATCGGCCAAACTGCGCGCCTGACGCCACGGTGTTTACCGAGCACGAGATTTCCGACGACCGGTTGCGAATGATGTTCGTCTGCTGTCACCCGGTGATTCCACGGGAGGCGCAAATGGCGCTCGCCCTGAACACGCTGTGCGGCTTTAGCGTGATGGAGATCAGTCGCGCTTTCCTCACGACCGAGGCCGCTACCGCCAAACGCTTGACTCGGGCCAAACAAAAGATCCGCGACGCGCGGGTTCCGTTCGAAATCCCCACTGGCGAAGAGCTCGTCCGGAGAATGGACGTTGTTTTGGAAGCCCTTTATCTGCTCTTTAACGAAGGGTACAAAGCCTCGACCGGAGACAAGCTGGTTCGGGAAGACGTCTGCCAGGAAGCAATTCGCCTAGCCGGCCTGTTGGCCGAACATGCGATCGGTAACCGTCCCAGGTCTCACGCCCTGCTCGCGCTCATGCTTTTGAACGCCGCGCGCCTCCCGAGTCGAGTCGATGACGAAGGCAACCTCCTTCGCCTGCAAGAGCAGGATCGGCGGCGCTGGGATCAGCCGATGCTTGCACGCGGCATGTTTCATTTTGCCCAGTCCGCCGAAGGCGAGGAACTCACCCGCTACCACCTGCAGGCCGGCATCGCCGCGTGCCACTGTGCCGCGCCGGATTACGACGCCACCGATTGGAACCAAATCCTGGCGCTCTATGATCGGCTGGTTGCTCTCGATGATTCCCCGATCATTGCCCTTAATCGCGCCGTTGCGGTCGCTCACGTTGAAGGACCGGGCGCGGGCATCGCCGCCGTCGAATCCATCCGCAACCGGGCGCAGTTGGATTCGTACTATCTGCTCTACGCGGTTTTAGGCGATTTCGAAGCGCGTCAGGCGAACTTTTCATCGGCCGCCGGTTATTTCCGCCAGGCGATTGAACTCACCGAACTCAAGTCGGAACAGGTGTTCTTGTCCAAGCGTATCCAGGCCTGCGAAGAGCAACGAACGGAGTTCGCGACCGCGTTTGGTTAAGTTGCGCAGGTTCGCACATGCCTTGCAATTCTCCCGCCGCTCTCGTAAGTCTAGGGGCATTATGAAACTCGCCACCAAGCTACAGACCGCCCTCAACGACCAACTCGGCCTTGAACTCGTCTCCGCCTACGCGTACCTGGGCATGGCGGCCTACTTCCAGCAGAGTCCCTTCACTGGTTTCGCGCAATGGATGCAACTCCAGAGCCATGAGGAGTTGGCGCATGCCCAGAAGTTCTTTAACTACATCGGCGAGCGCAACGGCAAGGTTAAACTGCAGGCCCTCCCCGAACCCCAAAGTGATTACAAATCGCCATTGCAGGTCTTCCAGACCAGCCTGGCCCACGAACAAAAGGTGTCGGCGGCCATCTGCGGCATCTACGAACTGGCGCTGGCGGAAAAGGACTTCGCTACGCTTTCGTTTCTCAAGTGGTTCCTGGACGAACAGGTCGAGGAAGAAAAGACCGTTGGCGAAATGGTGGCCAAACTCGAAATGGTTGGAGACAACCGGAATGGGCTATTCCACCTCGACAAGCTGGCCGCAAAACGAGGTGATAGAATAGCCTGACAACCCCTGCGGTCCAGGTTTGGGGTCCCCCACGAGTGCCTGGAGATTGAGCTCTCTCCAGCCTGCCGGTTCCAGAGCTTCCCCGCCCGCGAGGACAAACGGTTGATCCCGGCGTCGATGCTCAGTTTAGGGCGGTTTCCCGCCGCGGAAAGGTGAGGGCCTCCAATAGATTGAGGTCACGAGACCCGTGCTCGGAAGTAACAGCTAACTGCACAGCCCTCTTCGGCTGGGTGCAACAACTGCACAAACGGGAACGTAGTGCCCGATGCTCGACACCGCTGAAGCCGGGGTGCATTTACGTAATTATCTTATACCGAACGACTAGCGTGGTTTGACTTGAGCTGCGGTACGGGCTTTGCTCTGTCGATGAACCTTATAGCGATGAACAGCGGCATTCTTTGTTTCGGGACTCTGCAGCCACCGGCGGTCGCGAACGGTTCAATGCTCAAATCTCCAAAAACCCCTCGACGGAGCGAGGAACGATCAGTTCCTTTGGGTTGCTACCTACACACGGTTTGCATGTCACCTTGCTAACTCCTATGCCTCTGTTTGAGCAATCTGTGAAGACGGTCGCCGACTATACCAATCCATTACTGATGGTTCCAGAGCTGCAGAGCACCACGCCCACGGCTGTGATCGCGGAGTTATGCGCGACGTTGGAGCGGGCAGGGCGGTTGAATGACCCGGCTGCTTTTCAGTCAGCGGTGTTGGCTCGGGAGCTCTTGAGCCCCACGTCGTTTTCACCCGGGTGGGCGCTGCCGCACGCGCGGTTCAAGGGCTTGGCCCAGCTTTCCTTTGCCCTGGCACGCACCCGGCAACCCCTGGTCTGGACTGGTGACAGCCGCGCCCGTGTGCAAACGATTTTCCTGTTTGCCGTTCCTGAACTCGAGGCGAGGACTTACCTCAGCCTGGTCGCGGCCCTGGCCAAGCTCAGCCAAAGCTCGGATCTGCTGGAGCAGTTGCTCCGGGCGCCGGATGCCCGGGCCATGTATGAGGTCCTTGAGCAAATCCCCCTGCGGCGCCCGCAGCCGCCCGCGGCTGGCAACGGCGCCATCCGGAGCCTGCGCGCTCGTTGAAGCGGCGACCTGAGTCTTTCGCGTTATGAATCTAAAGATCCCATTTCATCCCCGCCTGTTTGATACCCTGAAAGGCTACACGGCCAAGGATTTCGTTCCGGACCTTATTGCCGGAGTCACGGTCGGCATCGTGGCGCTGCCGCTGGCGATGGCTTTCGCGATCGCTTCGGGCGTGAAACCTGAGGCCGGCATTTTCACCGCGGTCATCGCCGGATTATTATCTCGGCGTTGGGCGGCACCAAGGTATCGATTGGGGGGCCGACCGGGGCGTTCATCGTCATCCTCTTCGGGATTGGGGCCAAATACGGGTTCGATAACCTCATGATCTGCACGATCATGGCCGGGGGTCTGCTCTTGACGATGGGGATCGCGCGGATGGGGACGATGATCAAATACATCCCCTATCCGGTCACGATGGGTTTTACCAGCGGCATCGCCGTGCTGATTTTCAGCACTCAGATCAAAGATTTCCTGGGTTTGCGCGTGGAGAAAGTGCCGTCTGAGTTCGTCGAAAAGATGAGGGTGCTGGGGGAACACCTTGGCACCGTCCAATGGCCGACGCTCGCCGTGGCTGCCGCGTCTTTAGCGATCATTTTATTTTGGCCCAAGAAATGGCAAAGGCGGGTGCCGGGCTCAATCGTGGCTCTGGTCCTGGGGACACTTGGCGTGGCTCTCCTGAACCTGCCCGTCGGGACGATCGAAACGATCGGGAGCCGCTTCGGCGGCATCCCTCAAGGCCTGCCCACGCCGCATTTGCCGCAAATCTCATGGGACAACATTCAGCACCTGTTCCAGCCGGCAATGACCATCGCGTTGTTGGCTGCGATTGAATCCCTTTTGTGCGCGGTGGTCGCCGATGGGATGGTGGATGATCGCCACGATGCCAACCAGGAGCTGATGGCTCAAGGATTGGCGAACATCATCTGCCCTCTGTTTGGAGGCATTGCCGCAACCGGGGCAATTGCGCGCACAGCGACGAACGTTAAGAGCGGGGCACGCACGCCTGTTGCCGGAATCATACATGCGGTTACCCTCCTGGGGATTATCCTGGTCGCAGCTCCCTTGGCGAAATTTGTTCCTTTGGCCACCCTGAGCGCGGTGCTGGTGAACGTGGCCTTCCACATGGGCGAATGGCATAATTTTTCCCGCCTCCGAAAATGGCCGGTATGTGACAGCGCGGTGTTTTTGTCGGCGTTTGCTTTAACGGTGGTAGTGGATCTGACCGCGGCGGTGGAGATCGGGATGGTGCTGGCGGCGGTGTTGTTTATCAAACGGTCTTCGGAAACCACCCAGATCATGGCGGTCGATGAGAGCACCGAGACCGAAGGGTCACAGCACTCGCTCGTCGGCAAGGAGGTGCCCAAAGAGGTGATGATTTATCGCATGATGGGTGCGTTCTTTTTCGGTGCGGTGGACAAGCTGGAGAGCGTGCTCAAGCGGCTGAATCAAGAACCTGAGGTGCTAATTTTGCGGATGCGAAAAGTGGTCGCGATGGATGCGACGGGGCTAAATGCCCTCGAGGACCTGTACGAGAAGCTGCGCCGACGAGGCAAGCACCTGGTCCTGAGCGCCCCTCACACCAATCC
>JANXQE010000032.1 GCA_025356925.1 Limisphaerales bacterium
AGATTGAGCACATCGCCGATGAGTTGTTCCGGCCCGGCCTTAATTGGCTCCTGGATCAACCCGTGCACATGATTTTTGACGCGGCTCAACTCCGAAAGTTGGTCACGCTCCGGCATGTTGTAGTGGATCACGCCCAATGCGCCGCTCAGCGCCATCGCAATCGCCATCCGCGACTCCGTCACCGTGTCCATATCCGAAGAAATGATCGGGATGTTCAGATGCAAGCCCTCGGCCAGGTGCGTGTCCAATTGGGTCTCGCGCGGAAGCACCTCGGAATAGAGCGTCGCCAGGGTGACGTCGTCGAACGTCAACCCGATGTTGTTGTAAGCCGGAAAAAAGGCGTCCGCTGGCTTGTAAAACTTTGAATCCAGACTCTCGAGCTCTTTAGACGGTGCCATGTCGGAAAATGCCAGACCAACGCTTTGCTTGGCAAGCCGAAAGGCGACCAGCAAGCATCAAATCAAATGCGCTTGGCCATCCTGGACGCTAGGCGATCCAGGGCCGGGGACCGATCCAAAGGCGCCAGCCGGACGTCGAGCAAACAGAAGCTTTGGGTCCAGGCCTGGGCTTCGTTGAGCGCTTGGTCCAGTTCTTCTTCGGTCTGAACCAGGAATCCGCGGCCGGCCCCCAAAACCTCGGGCAAACGGAAGTACTCCCAGGGCCAAACGTCGTTATACGGGCCATCCTGCATGTGGCGTTCTGTGCCATACCCCTGGTTGTTCAAGACCACAACCACAGCATTGAGCTTGTAGCGCGCGATCGTAGCCAACTCCATGCCCGTCATCCGGAACGCCCCGTCGCCCACCAGCACCAGCGGCCGGAGCTTTGGGTTAGCGAGTTGGGCACCCACGGAAGCGGGGACGGCAAAGCCCATGGACGTGTAGTAAGCGGGAGCCAGAAACTCGGTTCGCTCTCGAATGAACAGATCGGTTGCGCCAAATAAGGCGTCGCCCACATCCGAAATTACGACAGTGTTTTTCGACAGAAACCCGTTGAGGCGTTCGAACAGGCGCTTCACGCTCAAGCGGGTACCGCGCTTTCCAACCTGGAACGGCAATATTGGTTTGGGGCGCGGAATCCGCCCGGGAGCGCGCCGCCGCAACGCCGACCGGAGCAGGCCGCGGATGAAGTCTTTAAAGCGAACCTCCTCGTAAGTGTGATAGCGGATGGAAAGCTTTTCGCTGGTGGCGTAGATGCTGCGCGCCGGATCAAGCTGGGCGGTATAAATCCCAAGGTTGATGTCGGTCATGAAAGCCCCGAGCAGGATCACGCAGTCGCTGGCCTCAACGTATCGGCGCACGTCATCGCGGCCCATCGCGCCTTCGTAGATACCGAGATATAAGGGATGCTGCTCCCCGATAACGGATTTTCCCAGCACGGTAGCGGCAACTGGGATGCCCGTATTCTCGACCAACCGCAGCACTAAGTCCTGCAGCCCGAATCGGTGCACTTCGACATCGGCCAGGATCACCGGTTTGCGAGCGCCGTCGATCATCTCGGTGGCCTCGGCGAGTGCGGCGCACAGGCTGTTGGGATCGCTGCGCTCATGAACCTCCAAAGTTCGGTGGTGTGGAATGCCCGGCACGAAAACCTGATCTCGCGGGAGTTCGACGTAAACCGGCCGCTTGTAGCGAAGCGCCGCGTGCAGGACGCGGTCGATTTCCTGGAACGCCGTCTGTGGATCGCTCAGAACTGTCGACGCGATGGTGAGCTGATCGAACACCTTCTTTTGGGTGTCGAACTCACGGACTTTGTGGTGGAGCAACGGGTTTTTTTCGCGCTCTTTCATCCCGGGGGCGCCGCTGATGACGACCACCGGCGATTTTTCGGCAAAGGCTTCCGCGGTTGTGTTGGCTACCTTGAGACCGCCGACGCAATACGTGACACAGACTGCGCCCAGGCCGCGCACGCGCGCATAGGCGTCAGCGGCGAAACCTGCGCCCTGTTCATCGCAGGTGTTAATGATCCGGAGTTTGCTTTTGAAAAGCTGGTCGTAAAAACCCAGCACATAGTCACCCGGTATCCCAAAAACGTGGCGCACGCCATGCCCGTAAAGCCGTTCGATGAGGTATTCGCCAATCGAAGGAGAGGTATTCATTTGGCAAAGAAAGATTAGCACCGGTCACTGGCCGAGTCAAAACAACCTAGCTGGAAGCTGGAAGCTGGAAGGTTGGAGTTGCACCCACCCATTTAAGTCAATCTTACCTTAAACGGACTGGCCGCGCCGATCTGAGCGAGATCGCAGTCGTAGAACGTGCTCCGGTATTCCTCGGCTTCCAACAGATGTTGAGGCTGATCCTGTTTGCCGCGCTGAATGAGGTGCTTCAGTTCCTTGAGGTTTTCCGACCAGCGCACCCCGTTGAAAAACTCCGCTCCGGTGAACTGGGTTTTGTAAAGCGCGTTTTCCAAATAGCACGACCCCAGGTACAAATAGCGAAAGCCGTGCTCGGCGAAATAAGCAACCGCGGAGGTCATCATGAACATGCCCAGGTTGCGGCTGTAGTAATTCAGATTGTAAAATGCGTAATAATAGTAGGCGAGTTGGTTTGGTTCGACGTATAAAGTCACGGTTCCAATTTCCTCGCCGGATCGCGCATCGGTAAAGACCAGGACGTGCGAAGTGATGGCGCCATCGAACAGCAGATCCAAGCGCTCGTAGGACATCACATCCTTTCCAAATTTGATGTCCGCGTAGGTCTTGAAAAACTCTCGCCGCGCCGGCGTATAGTCGAACTTGGCTTTCGGGAGCAAGACCGCATTGATACCTTCCCCCTTCCGGAGGATTCGTCGGTTTTCAGATGAATGCGCAAATTTTTTCAAGTCAATTCGCACCTGTCGGCAAAGATAAAACCGGTCGAGCGAGCGCGACGACGGGAGAAAACCCTGGTTGAATAGGTCGCCCGCGGTTTCGCCAGCCTCGGGAAAAGCCCAGATGGCATAGGGGAAGATGTAGTGGCCGTAATCGGCTTTGGCCTCCGAAAAGAGGAGCTTCATGTCAGATAAATCCGGGGCAGCCTCGTCCGCCAGGCCGTCAGCACGTCGTAGGAAACCGATCCCCGCAGCTTTGCCACCTCGTGAACCGAGATCTCGGCCGCTGCCTGGCGGCCCATCATCACCGCTTCATCCCAAAGCTGTGCGGCTGGAATATCGGTGATGTCGACGGTGAGGGCGTCCATGGCGACGCCACCCACGAGCGGCGCACGCTGCCCGTGAATCAGCGCGCAGCCCTGGTTGCGCACCCGCGGGAAACCGTCCCCATAGCCCAGCGGCAGGACGGCGATCCGGCGCCGGGAGGTGGCCGTAAAACGCATCCCATAGCCGACCGAGTCGCCTGGTTGCAGGCTCTGGATCGCCGCGATGCGAGCCTTGACCGACATCACTGGTTCAATCCCCGGAATCCTCCGGCAAACCGAAGAAGGAAAAACGCCCAACGGCAGGATCCCCAACCGGACCATGTCGAACTGGGCGTGCCGGAGATCCAGGAAGCCACCGCTGTTGCAGAGGTGACGCAGTTTGACCGCGATGCTGCGCCTGGTCATCTCGGCCAGCGCTTCGTTGAAACGGGCATATTGGAGATTGGCGAAAGTTTTATCGGCTTCATCGGATTGCGCGAAGTGGCTCAGCACGCCTTCCAAGGCCAGTGATTTCGTCGCGCAGATCCGTTCCGCAAGCGCTCCGGCCTCGGTCCAAAGCACTCCATAGCGGTTCATCCCGGTGTTGATCTTCAAGTGCACGGGCACTCGCGTTCCAGCGCGGGCAGCCAATTCCCCGAGCTTGTCCACGGTGCGAGGTTCGCTCACACAACAGGTGAGTTCGTGCTCAACACAGAATGGCAACTCGTTTTCCTGCCGGTCGCCTAAAAGCAAAAGCCGGCACTGCAACCCTCGGTCTCGCAGCGCGATGGCCTCCTCCAAGGTGCTCAAGGCCAGAAAACTGGCTCCGCACTCAAGAGCCGTGCGCGCAACCGGCAATGCGCCGTGCCCATAGCCCTCGTCTTTCACTACCGCAAGCACCTGTACGTCGTTGGGTTTATCTTGGTGGATCAACTCAAAATTCCGCCTCAGCTTTCGCAAGTCGATCTCGACCCAGGCAGGGCGAAGCGGAGAAGTTGTCTTCGGCCCCGGGCTGGGTTCGGTCACCACCTGTTGGCAACCGCCTGGCGCGCGGACATTCGTCTCCGCAGCTATTTCCGAGGATGGCAGGGTCTCAGGATTTCGCACATTCTCTTTCCGTTGCACGTTGCCGCGGACAGGAACGTCCGCGCGCCAGTTTATGGGCTGCCCGGAGGCCATAGGCTCCGACCGATGTCCGGCCGATAATAGCTGCCCAGGCTGCGGATCTTTCGGACGTTGGTATACGCCTGCGCGATTGCCGCCTCCATGGTCTGGCTGAAAGCGACCACGTCCGCGATTCGATGGCCGGTGCTCCGCAGGGCACCCTCACTGTCACGAGCGACTTCGTTCCACCAGACATCACAGTCGAGCGGCTCGGTCACCTCAACTGGTAATTGTGGGCCTCGAACCTGGACGTACGGATACCCGTACCCAGCCAGTGTCAGCGAGCAGCCGAATTCAAGACCATCCACAAAGCGCAAACCCAACGGTTGGTTCTTCGCCGTTCGGAGCAAGACCTCGACTGGGTCGATGAGCATCCGCAGCAGCATCGCTCCCGAGGTGACTCCGATGCGGATATTGTACTCAATCACATGCCACTTTTCCCCGCGCCGAACCGCCGTCACCTGGATCGGGCCATGGTAATTGACTTGGCGGAACCAGGGCCGCAGCGGGTGCAACAGCTCGCGGGCCAGCCCATATTTGTCGCCCGTGTCCCGTTCCACCAACCCGCCCAACGGCGCACCGGCAACAATTCCCAGGTTGCCGGCAAAGGCGCGTTTGTACTCCTGGTTGGTGACGAGCGAATGAATTTCGCCCCCGCTGACCAGAGCGATATGCCCAGCCTCGCAGCGACCGAGGTACTCCTGCATGAACACCCCTTCCGCATAATCCACATGCTTTAGCCATGATCGCGTATCCCCCGGCGTTTCGCAAATAATGGTGTGGATCGGGCTGGTCGGTGAGCAAAACGGGTTTTTGAGAACAAACGGCTGCGGATGACGTTCCAAAACGCTTTCGGCCTCTAACCGATTGCGAGCCACATAGGATTCAGGGAACGGGATCTTGAAATCCTGACAGAGCTGGCGCGCGAAATCCCGATCCCGTTCGATCTTCATCGCATCCCGCGTCGGGCAAAAGATGGGTACTCGTAGCCCCAGCAATTCCTCCGCCCACGGGGCCTGCGCCCAATCAATGGACATCGGCACGATTAAGCTGACGGACTTTTGCTCCACCAGGGTAGCCGGAGAAGCAACCTGGTCCGGCCGGAAAACGGGACCGACCAGGGACGGAGGATAATGGGCGTAGCTACGCGTCAGGTAAGTGGAGACGTCGGCTCCGGCGTCCTTGAGGATTTGACCGGTGCTGTGAGCGAAAGCACCGACCCCCAAGACCAGAACGGAGAGGGCTTCCTTTGTTGCCGGGGCCTTCACGATCCGAGCCTTGGCTGAGGGAGGTAGCCACGATTGATCGACGGGTCCGTGAAGGGCGCACCGTTCGGGCAAGCGCCGAGGCGAATCAAGCTGAGCCGTTCTGTCATCACGAGAAAACCTAGCTGGTTCAAGAGCGCCGCGACAAGGGCAATTCGCTTCAGCGAGTCGAAGCAGCGGATCGGCAGCCGTGAAATCAGGTTGAAGCGGGTTTGTATTAATCAAGCCTGGGAGGATGCCGGGAAGGTGCCAGCGCGTTGAAGGAACGGGCGCAATGTGGCGCGACCGCTTGAGTGGCGCAGTCCGAATCGCCACGCGAAACCATATCGGGTGCTGTTCGGGTTCGACTCACAAGCTTGTGGAGAAACTGCGTTCTGACCGCGTTCTGGCCCCGGTTCACGATGCTGGCAGTTGAAATAAGTCGTTCTGACCCCACTAGGAATGTACCGGTGGCGCTTGGCGCGAACGACACCGTCAATTTTACCAAACTCCCGATGTAGCATAATATGTCGGAAAAAGAACAAAAGCGCGTTAAAGGCTTGATTCTGGGAGGAAGCTGAGACTCCACGTTTAACGACCAGAGAAGAGAGGAAACCGCGGACCTCCTGGTTGCTGAGCTGAGTGGTAAGCCGGCTGCGCACAAAAGCCTGAAAACGAGTGATCCAGAAACGGTAAACTTCCAGGGTTTTGGGAGAATAATTGCGGAGTTTGATTTCAGTTTCGAGTTCGCGATATTCCCGCTCCCACGAGGCTTTTGGTGAAGCAGGGCAAACGCAACGCGCTGATTGGTTCGCGGGCCAGGTGGGGGTAAGCGCCGAGCCGATTCGCTCGGGTGCGAGTGGCGGACACGGCGATGAGAGTTGGAGGTAGAGATTTGGGTCTTGTGGGTCATACCTCAGGAGTAAGCGGACCGCGGTTGCGGCCTGATGTGTCTGTCGTCGATGGAGTGGTTTTGGTCAGCGAGTTTGGTCAGGAAGGGGCCCAGAGCGGTCGGCGCAGTGGCTGGATAACCGAATTTTTGGCAGAAGTACAAATAGAATTTCATCCATTTGTGGTATGCCGGGCGAAGCGGCGGCGGAATTTTGG
>JANXQE010000431.1 GCA_025356925.1 Limisphaerales bacterium
ACCACGAACTCGCCATCTTCGATGCCAAGCAGGTTGCGCAACGCGCGACCGGAGAGGGCGTTGGCGTTCCGGGCACGGATGAAGTCCTCGCGAGCCTGCGCCAACCGTACTTCGATGTCGAGCACGTCGGTTTTTAACAAGGAACCGCTCTCCAGGCGCTTCTTAGCGATGTTG
Organism: Limisphaerales bacterium; assembly: GCA_025356925.1. GTDB lineage: Bacteria > Verrucomicrobiota > Verrucomicrobiia > Limisphaerales > UBA8199 > JANXQE01. Next base: position 175 of record JANXQE010000431.1, read on the forward strand.
AGGCTGCTTTCGAAGGAGTGGACCGCCGCTTCGGCCGCTCGGATGAATTGGCGCGTCTTGAGCACGCTGTAAAACGCACGTGAAACTTCGAAACCCAGCGCGTTTCGGACCGCTTCAGCTTCCTGGCGGGCAGCCTCCGTGTTGGCTTTCGCGGCTTCGTGACCCGCCTTGTTTTTTCCACCCGCGTATAGCGGCAGAGTGACCAGGCCCTTCGCGTTGAGATTGTCGACACCAGGCACATCGTTGAAATTGAGCGACGGAGAATAGGCACGCTGGTTGAGAATGCTGCCAAAAACCATCATCGGATTATCCGTGCGACTGTAACTGGACTGGAACTGCAGACGAGGCCAGAAGGCCGCGTTGGCTTGCTCCAGCCCGGCCTGTGCGACAGCGACACGTTGTCGGGCCAACTGTGTATCCGGGCTATGAGCGAGGGCATATTCGAGAGCGCGTTGCAATGTCCAAGGCTCTGCCCCGCTTGCGGTGCCGCCAACCAGCATCAACACGAGTAAAGCGAGAGTCCACCTTTGGTGTCGCATAGGTTCAAATTTCGGCGGCGGGAACGGAGTCTCGAGTTTCAGCCCTGTTTGCCAGCCATAGCTTATTTTTCGCAGCAAGACATCGCAGGCTCTTTTCCTGCGCAGCAAGATCCGCCCACCCCCAGTTTGCGCAGAATGATTTCCAGCGGGCAGAAATTGGTGAAAGCGGATTGCAACAGATTAAATCCGACGAACGCGGTAACCCAAAGCCAATCAACGCTGTGATAATGTGCCAGCAGCAGGCTGAGGAGGATGAAAGTTCCAGCAAACCGGCGAATGATCATTTCCATAAAGGGATTTTTTCTGAGTTCAGGGAAAGCTGCCCGCCACCAGCGCCCCGACGACGACACCGATCATAGTCCGCAAAATCATAACGTTGGTTGTCCCCCTCGTGGTGAAGTTGCCGGATCCCGTGGGTTTACGGTTGCAGTGCTTTCGAGCCACGGGGCCAGAAACGAGGTCGCAATAAGTATATTTAACATAAGCCAAGTGCTGATGCACTGTTTGTATTGAGCCGCGAATCGCCAAAAAGTTACAAGCGTATTGGCTTATTGGAAAAACCAGGAGATTGAGGCTGCAGCGGATCTCGCGCTCCAGAGCGGTTACGAACGGGATGTATATGTTTTCAGACGCTTAAGCGTCAATAAATCCCGGGCAGAAAACGCCTGACCCGCAGTTGATAGTTGGCATATTCGGGGAATTGCTGCCGAAGCCAGGTTTCTTCACGTCGCGCTTTGGCATCGAAGAACACGGCCAGGACAAGCGAAATGGCCATTGCCGGCCAACTTTGCCAGATGAGCGACCAACCGGCGGCGGCGCACACAACTGATAGGTAAAGCGGGTGACGCAACCGCCCATAAATTCCCCAGTCAACAAATCGCCCTTTAGACGTCGGTTTTGGAAATGGAGTTAGATTTCGCCCCAGCGCCACGGCACCGGCGATCCCGCAAACAGCGGAAGCTGCGAGAAAGACCAGACCCCAAGTAACAGGGCGGGATGTGTGGATTTGTTGCGATCGGCGATGCCCAAGCCGGCCACGGCCAGGAGAAGCGCGCCTTGCGCCAAAACCCACCAGCCCCCGCGTTGGAAAAAGCCACCACGCATGTCGGGTGTTTCAATAGCTCATTTTGTTCAGCTTCACTTTACCCCGGAATATCCAGTCGCTGCTCACGGTATAGGCGAGCACGAAGGGCACGCCGGTGAGCGCGGTAGCCAGCATAATGCCCAGGGTCTTGCGCGAAGAAGCCGCATTGTCAATCGTCAAGCTGATACATCTCCAGGCCAAACAGTCCCATCAACGCGATCATGGCCACGCAGTTTGTGGTGCAGGGGGCCTTCGGTCTTCATCAACGTATAAATCGCCCCGTGCATCATAAACAGCGCCAAGGTTGTGACCGCAATCAGGACGGGATACGGCCCCAGCAAACTCAGGAACGTGCCGGCAAACTCGCCACGGTCATCAATCGGCACACCCCAGGCAATGTTGCCCATCGCCACCCCAATCAGCAGGCTCGATAGAACGCTGCCACCGCTGAATCCCACGTCCCACATTCGCCGCCACCAACGCATCGGCTGCTTGCTACGGAACTCGATCGCAACCGCGCGGAAAATCAGCGCCACGAGCAACAAACCAAACGCCAGGTAAAAGCCGGAAAATAGGGTCGCATAGAGATTGGGAAACGCTGCGAACAAAGCGCCGCCACCGGTGACCAGCCAAGCCTCGTTGCCATCCCAGACCGGGCCGATCGCATCGAGCATGATGCGCCGTTCCTCATCGGTGTTGGTGAACAGGTGGATTGCCCCGACGCCCAGGTCAAGGCCGTCCAGCATCGCGTAGCCGGTGAACAGCACGCCGATGAGGATAAACCAGGTCCTAATGAGATCCAGAGAGCCGAAATTCATGCGCCCTCCCGCATTGGCAACGCCAGCTTACCGGACGGAAAGAAATCGTCAGCGTGAACTGGATTCGCGAAAGAGTCAGAACATCCATATGCTGGCGAGTGTGA
>JANXQE010000443.1 GCA_025356925.1 Limisphaerales bacterium
TCTCCAGCCACCCACTCTGTTCCAGGCAGTGAGCGCGACCCGCTGGAGGGCGCTGGACCCCTGGCGCCCGCCGATACCAGCCAGCAGATCGAGGTCACTGTCGTGGTGCGTCCCCGCTCCGGCGCTATGCGGCCTCTCATCGTGGAAGCCGCACCGTTAAGCCGCCCCGCCTACGCGGCCCAGTACGGGGCCGACCATCCGGCTGGAGGTTGGCTACGATGCATTCGCGGGGAACCCGTTGGCCGCCTTCATGTATTTCGTGCCGCTGATTTCACCCGCGCCGGTTTCGTCCGTCAGCAGTCCCGGCAACACCCAGGCCGCCCGCGTATTTTTAGCCAGGCGCAAAAGCACCCCTCATACGTTCGTCGTCACCTGTGAATTCGAGTTCACCGGCGACGGCTCCGAACAGACCGTCGTTGATCTCGAGCCGTGCATTCGCCGAAACGAGCAGCGGCTCAAGGCGGGCGGCTCAACCAGCCGCCAACTTAGTTCGATCACCATTGAGGGTACTGGCCGTGGCCTGGTTGAGGTTGAGGGAACGATCAGCAACAACCTGGAGACGGTCACCGAGGTGCGGCTGCGATTCAATGCTCACGGCAAAAGCAGCCCGGTCTCCATCGAGCTGTGCGAGTTGCGCCAGCTCGATGGTATAGCCTGTCGGGTCCACGAAATCGTCGCCCGGGTCAATACTCTGACTTTTCGTCGGAAACCGGGCACGCCAAAAATGGAAGTGACGGTCGCGTCGGTGAAGAACAAGGGAGCCCCAAACGGGTTGTGGCAGAACGTCAAGGGGGCTTTGAAAGGTCTGGCCGTGAACCTGCTCATCGACCCGCTGACGATCGAGCGAATCGGGAACGCAGCGATGCTCGACTTCGGCCAGGCGCTGGCCTCGGGCGCCGCGACCTTTACGTTCCCACAAGCTACAAACCTTACGTTCAACAGCTCACCCGCCCAGGGACCATAAGCCTCGACGATCGCCAAGGTGCGGGCAAAAGCTTCAGCCCTTCCATTCCTTCCAATCTTTGAGTGTGGCCTCGACCATAGCCTGAGCGGCTTGGCGCAACCAGGTCGAGCTTCGGTTCGCCAAATCTCGTCGCACCGCTGCCATCGCTTGACGCGTGCCGAGATGAACATTGGCCAGTTCCCGTCCCATAGCCCGCAACAGCTTTGCTTCATCACGGCGGCGAGGCAACTGCGATAACTCGATCCGGCTGCAATAGGGCGAGAGGCGCCGCAACACCCATCCGCTGTTCACTTTCAAAAAGGGGTCCGGCGCGCGGACGGCTTGTTTTAAGATTCGCCCGTAATAAACCACTGGGTTCGGAACCCCAGAAGCCCAGGTGGAGGCCGAAGCCAGCAGCGGCTTGGCTTCACGCGCGATTTTGCTGCCGCGCCACTCGGCAAGAGCAGTGAACCGTTCCCGGCCCAAACTTCCCAGCCCCGCCTGGCGATGCGCCACTCGGAAAGCCAGGCCCCGTTCCGGCATGGCCTGTTTGAGCAGCTCCATGACCTTTGCCGGCACGGGTTTGACCGTTGCCAGCGCCGACAATTTTTGCCAGAACTCGATCGGATCGCGCAGCCGGCTTGTGACTGCCTCGCGCAGCAAGGGGTGTTTCTCGGAAAGCACAAAAGGTTCGCCGCCATCCTCCAAGCCTTTCGTGTAGCCCTCCAGAATCGCGACGCAGGCATTGGCCGGGCCGAACGACAGCCGGCCCGCCTCAATACCCAGCCAGCCGCTGGTCGCCAGCCGCACCAGGTCCACGGTGTAGGGCAAGGGAAATGCCTCGTCGAAATCGTTGATGCCCCACACCAGCCTGCCCTCGGCATCGCGCCAGGTGCCGTAGTTTTCCACGTGCAAATCGCCCACCGCCAGCACCCGGGGTGCGCTGGCCGCCTTGGGGCAAAGCACCGGGAAAAGCTGCATCCAGCGATAGAACGTGGCGCGCAGAAACGAAAACGCATCGCGCGCCATCAGCTCGTGCTTGGCCTCGATATCGTTCTTGAGCACGCGAGTCTGTGCGGCTAGCCATCCCTCATATTGCTGGGTCGCCTGCTGGATGTTCATCTTTGCTTTCATACAGTATAACGCCTCCTTTGTGAACAACAACGTCGGCGAGAGGGCGCGGTGGGCGCGATCGACGGGGAGCCTCCGTTCGCGGGCCCGGGGTTGCCCCGGGGCGTTTTCCAGTCCTGCCCAGGGTTGCCGAGCCCATGATGGTTGTGCGAGAGTGGATCCAGAACGAAACGAAATGAAAGCTACGATTTACGCACAGTTTAATCCCGTGAAAACGATGGAACAGTTGATTGGCGATCGCTGTGCGCTGCGTATCTGCATCCTGGCAGGGTTGCTCGTCGCTTTTTGCTGTTAGTTCCAACCCTTTCCCGATAGCCCAGGCAGACCTCAGCTCGCTCGGAAGTACGCTTTGGTATTGTCGTGGACTTCGTTCGAACGGACCAGTTCATCGGGTGTCAGCCACAGGTATTCTGCGTGCTGGTCTGTGGGCAGCGAGAGCGGGTCCAACACGAGGCTTAACTCGTGTGCCAGGACGATATAATGGGTGCCGAACCCCGGTTTCTCAAAGCGGTTGGTTGGATAGATGTGCTCGTAGACGCCCAGGAATCTCGCCTGCTCGATCGAGAGTTCCACGCCCAGCTCTTCCCTCGTGATCCGTTTGAACGCCGCCGCCCGTGTCTCATTTTTTGAGATCCGGCTGCCGGGCACGAACAGTAAGCCCTTGGCGGGCGCATTGAGGCGCCGCCCAACGAGCACGCGCCCTTCGGGCGAGCGAACCACCAGGTCGATGGCCACGAGCGGGGTGAGACGGATCACGTTGGCAAAGTCCTCGGGCGCGATCCACTCCCCGGGCTTTGGTTCTGCGGTTGGACCGGTAGTGCGGGTCATAGCTGAGGTTATGGCGACGTTTTACCTGCGCGAGGCCAAAGTCGAGAGCGATCGGTCAGCCGATTCCGCATTCCACGAGAGCTCGGCCCGACAGACTTCCGATTGATCCAATTTGACAATCGAGTGAGCGAACTCCCTCGGGCCGAGCTGGCGTGAAAGGACCGAGAGGTTATCCGCCCATCGGCTCTCACCCACATAATTCACTTCCAGAGCGCGGAGCGTGTGGCTTCGATGAAATTCCGGGGAATACGAATCGATCAGCCAGCCGATATACCTGGCGCTATTCACGTGGTGGTTAACATCGATATCGGAATATCGAACGATCCTGGTCAAGGCGATAGCCCCTGCCTCGGTGCTCGCCAGTTTTTTTGGTTCGCGACCGACCGCCAGGCGGGTCTCTGCAGCGGGGATCCGCAGGACCAGCTTTTCAACTCTCTGCGGCCGATGAGTGACCGCGTCCAGCACTAGCCAACTGCTGGCGCCTGCGGCCAGCCGCTTGGCCTCAGCATTTAAGATCTCGAAATCGCGCAACGCGAACACGCCGCTCGTGCCTCGCGGCCAGGTCGTTAGGTCCACAGTCTCGCCCCAGTGCGGATACGAGTCGATCTGTACAAACAGGCGGGCCAGGACCCAAAATTTATTTTGTTTCGCCAGCTCGGCATAGCCGACGCCGAGGTCTTCAGCGTGATTCCAGGCGGCCTCAAGAAAAGCGCGGGACATGGCTTCGGCTGTGGCGCGCTTGCGAAAATCCACGTCGTAGGAATGGATTGGGACACGTTCATGCCTCACGCCGGATTTCAAACCCGGATTACCGCGCCCGGTCTGATGGACTTCCGTGCTCAAAGAGGTCAACGAGGAAAAGCCTGCAGCTCTGCGCAAGAGGAAAAGGCTTGTCGTGGGTTATCGCCGCAGGCTGGTTTTCCCAGGACGCGGAACGCACACGCTTTGACCGGTTGCTTGAAGTTGTAGCTGAATGGTTGGCCTGGACGCAGCCCTGCGGCGCTGAGCGACGTGGTAGCCGGATACGAATCGAGCACTCCAACGGTTTCCCAAGTGCTGTTGGACGTCAATAGCACTTGAACGCAGGGCTTGCTGTCGCTGGTGTCGAACCAGCCGCCATCGTGGAAGGTCATCCCGTGTGCGAAGACGATACGCGCGATGGTCTCGGGTTGGTCCAGATTGACTCCAAACCAGTCTTCCGTGGCGGGTTTGCCGTCCCAGGTGACGACGGTGGAATGGAAATCATCGTCATTGAGGGACCCGCTCATGTTCCCCG
>JANXQE010000444.1 GCA_025356925.1 Limisphaerales bacterium
CCGAACCGTTGGTGGAGTTGTCAGGCTCATCGCCAATCTCCCGGCTCTCGCGCTTTTTTGTAACGCTGCTCTTGAACCCAGGTCCCTTCCCTCGACCGGCATTACCCGGCGTCCACGGTACTGTTCATGTCTTCGCCACGCCCGATGAAAGGAGGCACTGGTCCCTGGGCAAGGACTGGGAGGCGCCTTGGAGATTGGCGGAAGATTTCCACGTGTACGGCCTGGAATGGGACAAAGACGATCTCAAATACTATGTTGATGGAGTCCTGGTCCGCCAGGTGCAGAACACTCATTGGCACCAACCGCTCTATCTGATCTTCGACAGCGAGACCATGCCAGATTGGTTTGGAATGCCCAAAGACGACGACCTGCCCTCCACCTTCAGCATCGAATATGTGCGCGCCTGGAAGCAGCGACCGGCGGAGTAGTTTCCGCCCCTCAAGCTGATCCGCGGGGGGGTCCGGCTGCCGGATTGGCTTCCAAGATCGTGGAATACGGATTAGGCGTTGCGGCCCGCGCCCATCACCAGAGTTTGAGAATCAGCTCGCCCTGGCCTGGCTTTTCGAATGGCCCGGGCGACGGATGGGTTTTGTTCCGTGGCCGGCCGAAATAATCAGTATCGATGCTTAACGGTGACCCGGCGGGCGTCTCGTAGGAGAGCCCTGGGACCTTCGCTTTGCCGAGCAGCGCGGTGGTGACAAGTTTCGTATCGGCTCGCTTCAATTCCGGACCGAGGGTGAGATACAAGGTGAAGTGGTTGCCGTCCTGAACCAGCTTCAGGTTTGAATCGCTTGCCTCCTGCATGACTGGGTCCCGTTCATTGGCGTAAGGGTGGGCTCCGTTCAGGTACATGTTGCCCCCTGTCTGGAGTGGCAGCTCACGAAAGTCGTAGACCCATAACCCAAAGCCGCCGCCCCACTCCGGATCCTTTGCGGCGGGTGGCCTGCCGGAGGGCTCGCCTGTCCCAATCAGCAGGTTGTTGTAGAAACGGTCATCTCCTCCCCTGATTTTGATCAGGCCAGCGACCGTTGTGGAATGCGCCGGGTGATACGGCGTCTGGCGGGAGGGCTCCGGCCGACTGATGATTTTTCCAGTGAACAGGTTATGGGTGTAGGCTCCGCCCTCAGACATGTCCAACAAGTTGACCGAGGAGAGAAACAGATTGTTGTCCACCACGAACGGACCATGGTCCACCTCGACAAATAGATCCTGATAGGCGTTGTCGTGGAAAAGGTTGCCGGAGACGCGCGTGCCTTGCGCCATCCAGTCCAGCCAAAGTCCGCGGCAGGTCCGGTAGATATGGTTGTTTCGGATTACGGTGTCGATAGCAGCATGGAACTTGATGCCGGCCATTTCCGCTCCTGAGAACAGGCGCCGCACATGGATATCGTGTATGGTATTGCCGGACACGGTGCTGAACGCGGGGCCCAAGCTGCCCACGATGCCTGCTTGCTCGCAATGTGAGATGGTGTTGTTGCGCACGATATGGTGCCCGATGGTCTCCCGGTTCCAGCCGTTCTGGAGCGCGCGGTCGATCGTTTTGACATAGCCTTCGGCTGTGTCGGCCGACGTGTTATCCCACTGGTCGCCGTATTTACCCAACGCGACGCCCGAGCAAATGGAGTGGCTGATGACGTTGTTCTCGATGATCCAGCTCTGGCTCCAATGGGTCCCAATTAAACCGATCTGCTCCGCGGTTGGCGGCGCCCAGGGTGTTGCCGCCTGCCGCATCGTAAAGCCGCGCACCGTAATATAATTCCGGCCGGGTTGGTCCGGATAGAACACCGTGCGACGCACATTGATTTCCACCAGTTGCTCGTTTGGATTCTCGCCCTTGAACTGGGCCCAGATCGTGGTGTTGAATTGCCCTACCTGCGCAAACCACAATTGGGTGTTCGCAGCGCGCTTGTCACCGTCAGTGAGCCACGACGGGGTCTTGCCGGCGGGCATGAGTACTTCATCCAGTCTGGCCGCCTCGACCAGCCAGTCGCCATTGAGATAGACGGCGCCAGTGTGATGCTCGCGGCCTCGGGGGTCAAACCAGTCCCCATGGATCTGGTCGCGGTAAGGGTTGAACTTGCCGAAAAAGGAATTGGGGAGGGTGACTTGCCAGACGCCGTCCTGAGCCCTCACCCAGTTCTTAATGGCCTCCGAACCCTTAAGCTCCACCTTTTCTCCCCTCGCCGCCTGGTAAACGATGCGCTTCTTGTCGGAGTTCCCGCCGCGCGGCGGATGAATGCTTTCGCGATAAACGCCTTGGCGCACAGTAACCACGTCCCCAGACTGGGCAAGCTCAGCGCCACGCTGGATGGTGTGAAGCGGCGCCGCCTTGGTTCCCGGGTTGGTATCATCGCCGTCAGGGGCGACAAAGAATTGGGCGGCGGGCACGGTGCCTGCTAATGCCAGGGCGGTTAAGCAAGCGACGAGGATGGCTTTCATTGGCATTTCACGACCAGCAGGACTCCAGCATGCGTGGGCGCCCCTCATTTGTGCCAGGTAGTCCATCGACCGCTGCACCTATTTTGGCAGACGCGTGCCCGATTTTGTCCGTCCGCATGGGCGACCCCGATTTGATCACCTTGCGCCGGACGGTGGCATGAGCTAATCTTTCATTAACACTACGCCTATGCACTACTTCGCGCTCGCGACTTTCGATCGGGACGTCTTGATTGCCAAGGAAATTGTGGCACGTCGCCGGAACTACACCTACCCGACTGGGTTCGCAAACGTCCAAAGCTACCTGGATGTGCGGGGAGGACGTGCGGTGATTCATTTCGAAACCGACAGCGCGGAATCGATCCTGCGGTACACCGCAGATTGGCCAGAGCTAACGTTCGATGTTTTTCCCGTCGTTCCTTCGGAGACGGCCTGGGAGGCCTACCTGGAACGCACGCAGTGACCTTATTCGTATCAGCGAAACAGGGTTCGGCGCAGCAGGTTGGGTGCCCGGGAACCCTGGGGCCAAGGGGGCTGGGGCATACTCGTCATTCCTGATGCACAGTCGGGCGTTCTCGGGCAAGGTCCCGAGCGCCCCAAGCGGGCGCCAAGAGAATTTCCCTTTTGAACTGTGCAGCTAAAGTTTCTATACTGAGACGTGCCACACACTCTGGACGCAGTCAGCACCCAACCTCGCACGAATGCAGAGGAAGGGAGGTCGTTCAGCCGGGTATGGCTGACCTCGCTGGTGGGACTGGCCATTTCTTTCACTCTCTTTCTGCTACTGGAAAAGCAGGAACAACGGCGCGACGATTTCGAGTTTCAGGCACAAGTCGCCACTTACCTGGGGGCGTTGCAAGAGCATCGCAATGGTTCAGAAGACCTCCTGCGCGAGCTCCGGGCGCTTTTTTTTCAAAACCCAAAGCTTGGCCGGCAGCTTTTTACCAACGCCGTCCAGGACCTCGCCATTCGGATGGATGGTATGCAGGCGATCGCTTGGGCGCCGCGGGTTACCAGCGTCGGTCGGGCCGGGTTCGAACAGGCGGCTCGCGAGGAGGGGTTAGCGGATTTTCAAATTGTTGAAGGCGACCTCACCCACCAGCCGCGGGAGCGGCCAACTCGCGCCCGCGAACGACCGGAATATTTTCCGCTGCTTTTTATCGAGCCCACCGCCGGCAACGAACTGGCTTTGGGCTATGACCTCGCCTCGCAACCCTCCATCCAGAATTCGCTGCTCCGAACGCACGAAGACGGAGGGGCGGAGGTTTCCGGGCCGATCCACCTGCCGTATCACCAAACGGTCAAAATCGGTGTCCTGGCTGCCATGCCCGTCTATTTTCCCGATTTTGTGCCCACTTCGAGAGTGGACCGAGTTCAGCACAATCAAGGATACGTTGTGGCGGTTTTTATCATCGACGAGCTCATGAACGCCGTTGCGGCTCGCACACCGGATTTGCGGCTCGATGTTATGTTGTTGGATGCCACTCAACCCGACGCCGCCGCGGTCATGGGTGTCAGCATCCAGGGCAAAGCCGTGCCGGAAGCAAATCTTCCGGACCGGGCGCTCTTCCAGAAGCGCCGCGATCACCATCAGGAAGTCAACATCGGCGGTCGGAAAATGATCTTTGAGTTCCGCCGCGGCACCGACTGGAATCGCGGGCTGAGTCGATGGATCTCCGTTAGCGCACTGTGCGTCGGCTTGCTGCTGACGGGCATTCTCGCGCAGGTCGTCCATTCCTCGGGGGAAAAGGCGCGCCAAATTGAGGCGATGGTCCGCGTCCGAACCGCTGAGCTCGCCCAGACGAACGCGAAACTCGGGGCCGAGGTCGCCGACCGGATCGAGGCGCAGAACCAGCTCGCACGTGAACGCAATCTCCTTTATACGTTGCTCAATCGCCTGCCCGATCCAGTCCACGTCACCGACCGCCAGGGGAACTACGTCCTGGCCAACGACGCGCATGCCCGCCTCCTGCAACAGGGTGACCCGGCCGGGTTTTTGGGAAAGCCAGTTCGCGAGGTGGGGCCCGCTTCGCTCGCGGAAACCCTGGCGGCGGGATCGGACGAGGTGCTCCACTCCGGCAAGGCGATCCTGGGACAAGAATCCACCGCCATTTTGTCCCGCGATCAAGTGCTGAGCCTCGAGCTTTCCAAGCTGCCACTGCGCGATGCGCATGGAGGGATCGACGGCCTCCTGGTTATCAGCCGCGACGTGACACAGTTCAAACGAACCGAGACCGAAAAACACGAGTTTGCCAGACGTCTCCAGGAAACCCAG
>JANXQE010000047.1 GCA_025356925.1 Limisphaerales bacterium
GTTCGGGAGTGAGCAGTGGCAGGTTTAACGACACAAGTGTGACGGCGCTGACGGCGTCGGGCGGCATTTTGTATGTGGGGGGCGTGTTCATCACGTCGGGCAGCGTCGGCGCCACGAATATCGCCGCATGGGACGGGAGCAGTTGGTCGGCACTGGGTGCGGGGTTCAACAACCCAGTGAATGCGATCGCGACATCGGGCAACACGTTGTATGCAGCCGGCGACTTCATAACATCGGGCGGGAAATTCTGCCCATTCATGGCCATGGCTAACGTACTGGCTCCGCCAGCCAGGACTTCCGGGCTTCTCTCCGGAACGCATTTTATTTTGACGTGGCCGGCCAGTGCCAACGGATTCACTTTGCAGTCCACCACGAACCTGGTTTCACCGGTGGTCTGGACCACGAATTCACCCGCGCCGGTTGTGATCAATGGGCAGAACACTGTCACCAATCTCATCTCCGGTGGCCAAAAGTTTTACCGCTTAATTCAGTAATCAGCTTGAATCAACCAATTGCCCCGCAGCGTTGAGTACCGGCGGGCTCTGCCATCAACAAACTCACCCAAGCCTTCGGACCCAAATCCTCAGCGCCAAGGCCGCGCCATTCCTCAGCCCGGCCCAACAGGCCGGGTCAACGTCCTGTAAGCATCGTTGCGGCCCAACGGGGCGCGATTCCCGGTGCTGGACCAGTTCTAACTCATACCTTGGGCCTGATGCCGGTTGGGCAACGACTTGGCCAACAGCGGCGACGGCGCGGTCTGGGAAATCAAGATCAATGGCGTGACGATAGAATCGCTATAGTGACGTGCTCTATTCCAAAATCAACTTGCCCTTGTCGTGCGTCACGGAGGCCACGCCTCCGGGTGTGGTTGATGGTCGTTGTTCCACATCGGCGCTGTGTTGGTGGGATTGAACAGGATGATCGGCGGCATTGCTGCCACAGGCGCGTCACAGAAGACCACGTTGTAGTTCTTCCCGTGCCGTAGCGGGAATCCTTGACCCGCATATCGCAGAGCTCTGCGCGCCGCACTGCGTGGAAAAGCAACACAGCCAAAATTGCGCGGTCGCGCTTTCCCTTGGCCGACCACGCCGTCGCGCGGATTCACCCGGAGCATTCGCTCGCGCCGAACAAGCCATTCTTTGCTTCCTCCGCTTCGTGTCCGGGTCCCCTCGGGCAAGAGCTGGTGGCACGGGTTGAAATATATGCTTACCAAAACTTGACTTTCGACCCGAAAAGTGGAATGATTAGTTAGTTTAACGTTAGTAGTATACTAATTGCCATAAACTCATTCTAAAACCCGAAAATGATGGACTCTGCGACCTGGCCTCGACTTCGAATACAACCTTCGGGCTTGAATTATGTCCGGTCATTTCCGGTCATTTCCGGTTATTTCCACTCTTTTCCACTTAAATTAATCCGAACTGCACTCCAGCAGTCTTGACGATCTAACCCTGATCGGCGGAGTCGCCTCATTCCAAGCCTTAACTTGAGCGGTTAACTTATGTTTCCCCCGTTAGCCCCGGCTGTCTCGATGCCTCGCGGACTGGGATCTCCTCGGGGTCTCCCTTCGTTAAAAATTCTCTTTCCTTAACAAAGTTCAAATAATATTCTCGCGGGCAGTAAACCAACTGATCCAATGCTCGGAGTGAAAACAGCCGCGCTGCCGGCCAGCCTGCGTCGCACCAATCAGCGGACCGTGATCTCCCTGCTCTTGCGACTTGGCAGCGCGTCCCGGGCTGATTTGGCCAAGGCCGCCGGGATCAGCCAGCCGACCGCCGGGAAAATCACGACGGACCTTTTGCGGCTTGGGATCTTGCAAGAGGCGGACTCCGCCGCTGACACCAGTTCCACCGGCAACGGTGGCCCATCCCGCCTCGGACGGCCTGGGCAGATGCTTCGGCTGGATGCCCGGCACCCACGCTTTCTGGCCATTGAGTTAGGAGTCTCCGAGACCTGCATTTCCGCCCTGCCTGTCGCCGTTGAGATTGAGGACCGGTGGACGTGTCGCTTTCCCACGCCCAAATCTCCAGAAGCATGGCTGGCCGGATTACGGACGGCCGCCTGCGGCTTGCGTCCCGACCGACTTTGGGGAGTCTTGATCAGCGTTCCAGGCATCGTCGATGAAAACGCGGGCAAAGTGCTGTTCTCCCCCAACTTGCATTGGCTCGAGCAAATCAACCTGCGAGAATTGCTGCGCAATCTTTGGGATTGTCCAACCTTGCTGGTCCAGGAAATCCGGGCCCTTGCCTTGGGCCATTTGACCGCGGAACCGGGTGCTGAAGACTTCCTGCTCATTGACTTTGGCCAGGGCGTGGGTGGGGCGGTCGTTCTGGACGGCGAGTTGTTTTCGCATCCCATGCCCCTGAGCGGTGAGTTTGGCCATACCCCGATCGCCGGCAACCTCCGTCGATGCGGATGCGGCGCGCTGGGTTGCCTCGAAACCCTAGTGTCCGAGCGCGGCTTGCTCGAGAGCTTTTCAGGCCTGTCGGAAAAGCCCTCTCGATCAGCCTCGCGGGGTTCCTGGAAATCGTTTTCGTCACACGTGACGCAGCATGGGCTCGATCCGTGGCTGAAAGAGACGCTCGACGCCACCGCCAGGGTGGTCGCCGGGGCGCTCAATGTCCTGGGGATTCGTCGATTGGTCATCACGGGACGGTTGACCGAACTGCCGGCTTGCATTGCTCATTTGAGCTCTGAAATCAAGAACGGTGCGATGTGGGGGCGGTTCGGAGAGATTAGTTGCCAGACCGCCCCGCACCGGCGCGCCGCAGGGTTGGTCGCCGCCGGCATCAATCGCCTCGTCCTGCCCAGCGACGATGAGGCCGGTACCATGCTTGCCCAGTTCATTGCCGCCCCGGCAGCATGAACTTTCCACTTCCAATTTGCGATCCTCGTTTCCAAACTCGCCCGTAACTAACTAACACATTGTGACTACCTTAGGCATCATCATCGGCAACCGCGGATTTTTTCCTGCCCACCTCTGCGAATCCGGGCGGCGCGAGATCCTGCGCGTCTTTGAAGAAGAAGGATTCAAACCCATTACCCTCCCGATTGACGCGACCAAGTTCGGTGCGGTTGAATCGCTCGCGGATGCGCAGAAATGCGCCGATCTGTTCAAAGCCCATCGGGACGAGATCAGCGGCGTATTGGTGACGCTTCCGAACTTTGGCGACGAGCGCGCGATCGCCAACACGCTGCGTTGGGCCGGCCTCAATGTGCCCGTGCTGGTCCATGCCTTCAGGGACGATGGCAAGAAAATGACGATTCGCGATCGGCGCGACAGTTTCTGCGGCAAAATGTCGGCGTGTAATAACCTGAAGCAATACGGGATACCCTATTCCCTCACGAGCCTGCACACCATGGACCCCAACAGTCCGGAATTCCGCGCCGATCTACGGCGCTTCGCCGGGACCTGCAACGTGGTGCGCAAGTTGAAGAACGCCCGCATCGGCGCGCTCGGGGCTCGCCCCGCCGCCTTCAACACGGTTCGCTACAGTGAAAAACTGCTCGAAGCTAGCGGCATTTCGATCGAAACGCTCGACCTGACGGAAGCGCTCGGCTGGGCCCGAGCGATGAAGGAGGATGATCGTGAACTCCAGGACAAGCTCGGCGCCATCAAAGGCTACACCAACGTGACCGGGATTCCCAATGAAAGCCTGATGCGAATGGCCAAGCTGGGCGTGGCCATCGACCGCTGGGTGCGCGACAAACAACTCTCCGCTACCGCGATCCAATGCTGGACAGCGCTCGAAGAGTTTTACGGTGTGGTGCCCTGCACCTTGATGAGCATGATGTCCAACAATCTCATGCCCAGCGCCTGCGAAACCGACGTGGCCGGCCTGGTGGGCATGTACATCCTGCAGGCTGCCTCCGGACATCCTGCGGCCCTGTTGGACTGGAACAACAACTTCAACGGAGATCCCAACAAAGGCGTCGTGTTCCATTGCTCGAATCTTCCGAAGGCCTTTTTTGTTGAGCAGAAAATGGATTACCAGGAGATCATCGCTGGCACGGTCGGCAAGGAGAACACCTACGGCACCATTGTCGGGCGAATTAGTCCTGGTCCTTTCACGTACTGCCGGATCTCGACCGATGATTTTGGTGGTCGCATTGCCGGTTATGTCGGCCAAGGCCAGTTCACGACGGACACCTTGGATACTTTCGGAGGCTATGGCGTCATCGAAGTTCCCGAGTTCCAAAAGCTCCTGCGGTTCATTTGCCAGAACGGCTATGAACATCACGTGGCCGCCACCAAAGCCGCGGTGTCAGAATCGATCCACGATGCGCTCACAACCTACCTTGGCTGGAACATTTATCAGCATCAATGAGCGCTAAATACTCCATCGGACTCGATTACGGGACAAACTCGGTCCGTACAATCGTTGTCAACACCGCCAACGGGCGCGAGGTGGCCACGGCGGTCTGGAATTATTCGCACGGCACCCAAGGGGTGATCCTGTCTCGCGACCCCAACCTCGCTCGCCAGCATCCTGCTGACTATGTGACCGGCGCCGAGGTCACGATTAAGAAAGCGCTCGCTCTGGCCAGGAAAGCCGTGAAAGGATTTCAGCCGGACCAGGTGATCGGCATCGGCGTTGACACGACCGGCAGCACTCCGCTCCCCGTTGACCGCAAAGGGCGTCCGCTGGCGCTCGCTCGTCGCTTCGCCAAAAACCCAGCCGCCATGGCCTGGCTATGGAAAGATCACACCGGCGTCGCTGAAGCCGCGGAGATTACCAAACTCGCCCGCGAAATTCGTCCCCAGTACTTGGCCAAATGCGGTGGCACCTATTCCAGCGAGTGGTTCTTCAGCAAAATCTTTCACTGCCTCAGAACCTGTCCCGAGGTCTTTGAGGCCGCGCACTTGTGGGTGGAATGCGCTGATTGGGTGCCGGCCATGCTCACCGGGACAGAGGCACCAGAGCAGTTGACTGTCGGCATCTGTGCCGCTGGTCACAAGGCGATGTACAGCGATGCCTGGGGTGGCTATCCCGATCCTGAATTCCTCGCCCGCCTCGATCCCAAGCTGGGAGAATTGCGCGCTCGCCTCTGCTCCAGGGCCTGCGCCATCGATCGCGCGGTTGGGGGGTTGACAGTCGGATGGGCCACCCGCACCGGGTTGCCGCCGAACATTCCCGTGGCGGTAGGGGCTTTTGACGCCCACCTCGGAGGAGTCGCCTCGGGAATTCGCCCCGGCACCCTGGTCAAAATTATCGGGACCAGCACCTGTGACATGATGGTCGTGCCAACCGGCGACAAGTTGGCTGATATCCCTGGCCTGTGCGGGATTGTGCCCGGCAGTATCCTTCCAGGTTACTTCGGTCTGGAGGCAGGCCAATCCGCTGTCGGAGACATTTTCAATTGGTTTATCAACTACATCCAGCCCCTGGGGAAGAAAGTCGGCACCCACGAAGCCCTGAGCGCTGAGGCTGCGCGGTTGGCGCCCGGGGAGTCAGGGCTGCTGGCGCTGGATTGGAATAACGGCAACCGCACCATTCTGGTTGACCAGCGGCTGACCGGTTTGTTGCTTGGCCAAACGCTTTATACCACCCCGGCAGAGGTCTATCGTGCGTTGGTTGAAGCCACCGCGTTTGGTGCTCTGACCATCATCAACCGATTCGAGGAATACGGTGTCAAAGTTGAGCAGATCGTCAACTGTGGTGGTATCGCCGAGAAGAATCCGCTCGTGATGCAGATTTACGCCGACGTCACCGGTCGGCCGATCAGGATCTCGCGGTCCGCACAGACTTGTGCCCTGGGTGCCGCCATCGCAGGAGCCGTCGTGGCTGGAAAGAAAGCCGGCGGTTTCGATAACTATCCCGATGCCCAACGCGCGATGACGGGCTTGAAGCCCAAAGCGTTTCAGCCAAACCCCCGGGCCCACATCGTTTACCAAAAGATCTATTCGCTCTACCGCAAGCTCCATGACTCCTTCGGCACACCTCAGCCGAGCGGTTCCCTGTATGAAGTGATGAAGGACTTGATCCAAATCCGGACCGAGGCCAGGGCCTAGCCAACCAACATGCTGGAAACGCTCAAACAACAGGTTTTTGAGGCCAACCTGGACCTCGTCGTGGAGGGACTTGTCATTCAGACCTGGGGCAACGTGAGCGGCATCGACCGCCAAGGCGGCCTTGTCGTCATCAAACCTTCCGGGGTTCCTTACGAACAGATGCAGCCAAAGCACATGGTCGTGGTCGAGCTCGAGTCTGGTCGCGTTGTGGAAGGGAAGCTCAAGCCTAGTTCGGACACTGACACCCATCTGGTGCTCTACCGAGCGTTCACGGAGATCGGCGGCATCGTCCACACTCACAGCCTCTGCGCCACCGCCTGGGCCCAGACCTCTCAGCCCGTGCCAGCCCTCGGCACCACTCACGCCGATTATTTCCTTGGCCCAATCCCTTGCACGCGATTGCTCAAACCTCGTGAAATCGAAACCGATTACGAAGCGAATACCGGCCACGTCATCGTCGAGACTTTTGCCCGGCGGGATCCGCTTTCCTGCCCCGCGGTTTTGGTGGCCAGTCACGGGCCGTTCGCCTGGGGAGAGTCCGTCGGCGGAGCGGTCCATAACGCAGTCGTGTTGGAGCATGTCATCCGATTGGCCGGCGAAACCTTTCGAGTTCTCCCCGCCCCAAAGCCGATGCAGCCGGCATTGCTTAACAAACATTTTTTTCGCAAGCACGGCCTCGGCGCCTATTATGGCCAACCACCGGCGGCCAAAAAGACCGGCAAACCCAAACCCAAGTAACCCCAAAAACCTAACCGAACCCTATGCGAAATCGCTCCCAACCACTCCGACCGCGCTCCGTCGAATCCCGATCCCAATCCGCACCACTCAACTGTCGCCCGCCTTGGGTGTTAACCCTGACCCTGTGTCTGCTGGCCGCCGGGTTGATTGGGTGCGCTTCCACTCCATCGAGCCCGATCCAGGTTTCCCGCAAATCATTCGGCCACACCGCGGATGGCAAGGAGGTGTATCTCTTCAGCTTGCGCAATACCAAAGGAGCTGAGGCCCTCATTTCGAACTACGGCGGCTTGGTGACTTCTTTGAAGGTTCCTGACCGCAATGGCAACTTCGGTGATGTCGTGCTCGGCTACGACAACCTGGCGGACTACCTCAAAGAAACTCCCTATTTTGGCGCGTTGATCGGCCGTTACGGCAACCGCATCGCTCGTGGCAAGTTCACGCTCGACGGCCAGCAATACAGCCTGGCAACCAACAACTACCCCAACGCGTTGCACGGCGGCGTCAAAGGGTTCGACAAAGTCGTCTGGGAGCCCGCCATCCTTGCCAGTCCTGATGGCGCTGGGCTCAAGCTTACTTATCTGAGCAAGGATGGTGAAGAAGGCTACCCGGGGAACCTGTCCGTCACGGTTGTCTACACCCTGACTGAGGACAATGCCTTGAGAGTCGATTACACGGCGACCACCGACAAAGATACCGTCATCAATCTCACCCAGCATTCCTACTTCAACCTCGCCGGCAACGGCTTGATCCTCAACCACGTGGTGATGATTCCGGCCGACAAGTTTACTCCCGTGGATAGCACCCTCATTCCTACTGGCGAATTGAAACCGGTCGAGGGCACCCCCTTCGATTTCCGGACCCCGACCGCCATTGGCGCGCGGATCAAACAGGATGACGAGCAGCTTAAGTTCGGCAAAGGCTACGACCACAATTGGGTCATCAACAAACCCATGGGACAATTTGGCTTCATGGCGCGAGTTACTGAGCCCACCACCGGCCGGATTTTGGAA
>JANXQE010000510.1 GCA_025356925.1 Limisphaerales bacterium
TTCAGCTTGCCTCGGCCATGGGTTATACCGTCGTCGGGCTGTCGCGCTCGGCGGAGAAGCGCCGCCAAATCGAGCAACTGGGCGCGGCGATCACCTTCAACCCTGAGGACAGCCAATGGCGCCAAACCTTAAAATCCAAACTGGCACCGCGCCGAGTCGATCTCGCCATCGACAATGTTGGGGGCAAGCTGCTGCCTGAGGTGATCGATACGCTTGGCGAAGGTGGCCGGGTCAGCCTGGTCGGCCGCCTGGCGGGTCCCGTGCCGAGTTTCAATACCGCCACGATGTTTTTCAAACGCCTGCGACTGGGCGGAGTTGCCGTCGGCGCTTACACTAACACCGAGAGTCGCGGCGCCTGGACCGAGGTGTTGCGATTGCTCGCGTGTACCGGCGCCCGGCCGCTCGTGGATTCTACGCTGCCTTTCGACCAATTACCGAAGGCGTTTCAACGCCTGGCGCAGGGCCCCATGGGAAAAGTACTGTTGAAGGTGCGTTGAGCGGCAGAATTAACCTCTAATCGGGAGGCAGTCGTTCGCGCGGTTGCTTGCCAAAGGCCTCGACGCACTCATGGACCGAGCTGAAGAAACTATCCGAGCCAATTTCGGCCTCCAGACCCGTTCGGGCAAGGAGCGCGCGCAGCGGAGGGTTGGCGTGGGCGATCTGCAACGCGATGCCTTGGTGGCGAAGCTCGGCATTCAACGTGTGGAGGACCTCGACGGCGGTAACGTCGATATCGGTGATAGCCTGTGCATCGAGCAAAAACCAGCGCGGAGGCGTCGGACTATCGGCGATGACTTTCCGCACGCGTTCGACGAAATGGCTGGCGTTCGGGAACAGGAGGGGTGCGTAAAAACGGTAAGCGATCAGGCCCGGAATGGTATGCGTTACCGACGTGTCGCCGAGATCGTGGAAGCCACGTCCCGGCACGTCGCTCAACACCGCGTCCGGGGGATGCGAGATGCGGCTAATTAGGCCCAATAGCGAAAGAGCGACGCCGAAGATGATTCCGGGAACAACTCCACCGATCAGGACGCTCAAGGTCGTTAATGCGGCCACGGCGGCGCTCCGGGGATAGAACCTGTAAATGCGTGCCATGACGTCGAATTCAACCAGGCCAAAACCCGCGGAGATGAGCACGGCGGCTAAAGCTACTTGGGGAAGTTGGGCTATCAAAGGCGTCAGAAACATCAGAAAAAGCGCCAGCGTGACGGCCGCCACGACGCCTGATAATTGGGTCTTGCCTCCCGTCGCGTCGTTGATGGTGGTGCGCGCCTGGCTGCCCGTGATCGAGAATCCCTGAAACAGGCCGGCGCCCAGATCAGCCACGCCCAACGCGATGAGTTCCTGGTTGGCGGATACTTCGTAGCCGTTCTTGGCCGCAAATGCTCGCGCGAGCAAGATTCCTTCGGTGTATGTGAGGAGAGCGATGCCGATCGCAGCCGTCGCCAGCGAGTGAACCTCGCGCCAGGTGACGGTCGGAACGGCGAAGCCGGGGAGACCGCGCGGAAACGAGCCGACAACGGACACTCCTTTTTGTTCGAGCCCGAAGCCGACCGAGCCAACGACCGCGCCGACGCAGATGACCAGCGCGGCCGGGATTCTTGGCGCGAGCCGCCGCAGCCCAATGAACGCCGCCAGGCAAATCAGCCCAAGTATAAACGTAGGCCCATGGGTCTCCTTCAACTTGGTCCCCAGCTCAATAACCCGGGGAAAGAAATCCGTGGTCTTGAGGTTGATTCCGAAGAGCTTATTGAGTTGCGAAGCCATCAGAATGAGCGCGGCACCGGTCATATAGCCGACCAGGACTGGCTTGGAGAGAAAATCAGCAATGGCTCCGAGGTTGGCCCGCGCAGCCAGGAGCAGTAGCAATCCGCTCAGCAAGGCCAGCATCGCGGCGAAGGTGGCCGCTTGCGCGGCATCCGCCCCGGCCAGCGGAGTAATCGTGCTGGCGATAAGCAGAGAGATGGCAATGTCCGGTCCGACGATCACCTGCCGAGAGCTGCCGAGCAGAGCATAAACGATCAGGGGCACAAGGGCGGCGTACAAGCCGTGTTGCGGCGGCAAGCCCATCAGTCCGGCGTAAGCGATAACCGATGGGATCATGATGATACAGACGCTGATGCCAGCCAGGACATCGCCGAAGAGCCATTCGGCGCGATAACCATGAAGGATCGCAAGTCCGGGGAGGAAGCGTTGTAAGGCTGATTTTACCGGGCCGCTTTGTGGTGGAGTGTTGCGAGGCGGTCCCTCACGCGTGGTATCGTTCGGCACGTGGCTCTTTTTACCAATCGCCTGGGTAATAGTCCAACAAATGGCATGCCGCTCATGGACGGGACTGCGTTGAGCGCCTCAGAAAAGCCAGCGGAGGCCCACGCAAAACAGGCCGCAAACTAGCGATCCGAGGCCAAGAACAACAGCGCCAGGAAGGCGCTTCTGAGGGAGCTCGAACCACATATACAAGCTACTGAGAACCATGAAAATCAGGCCGACGGCGACGGCATCCATCGAAAAGGCCCACAAAGAAGTCAGCAAAACACGCTGATGGCAAAGACCAGCACGAATGGGCTGATGAAAAGCCCCAGGTACAGATGAAGATCTCGAACGAGTCGGTAGATTCGCACTCTCATTCGGTGAAGGCCTTTTCAGAATTTGAAGACCCCGCAAAGTGGTCGCGATGGAAGAATCTCGCCTGACAACGGTGTTGAATGTCAACGCGGTTCATCGTCGCAGGTTAAAGCGACGCCCGAATGGAAGCCACCAAAAACCCGCCGGTTTATTTGCGCGCGAAGAAACCGTCCGGCTTCTTGTGACGCGACCAGAGGGGAAAAAAGGTTCGGAGGGGGTTTTGGTTTTGCATTGAATGCTGGTGGAGTTTTGCTACAAGTTGCGCCATGAAAATCGATCGCCGCCAGTTCCTCAAAGCTGCGGGTTTAGGGATGGGCGCACTCGGTCTCGAACCGCACGTATCGAACGCTGCGGACGGTTCAAAGGAGAGCAGCTTCCTGGTTGGAGTGCCCAAGCTGCACTTGGGCATGGTCACTTATAACCTGGCACAGGACTGGGACATTCCGACCATCATCAAGAACTGCGAAACGACGAAGTTTGCAGGAGTAGAACTGCGCACGACGCATGCTCACAAGGTGGAGGTCAATCTTTCGAAAGCGGAGCGCAATGAAGTCAGGAAGCGGTTCGAAGACTCGAAAGTTCAATTGATGGGTCTGGGCAGCACCTTCGATTATCACACACCCGACCCGACGAAACTGCGCCGAGATATTGAGGCAACCAAGGAATATATTATCCTGGCGCAGGATGTGGGGGCGACAGGAGTCAAGGTGCGGCCGAATGGTTTACCCAAGGAAGTTCCCGTGGAGAAAACCCTGGCTCAAATCGGGAACGCTTTGGGGGAACTGGGCGTTTTCGCCCACGATCATGGTCAGGTGATTCGGTTTGAAGTGCATGGCTCTGGCACCGCCTTCCCGCCGCATATCAAGACCATTCTCGACACGGCGAACCAACCCAATGTAGGCGCGTGTTGGAACTCAAATGCCAGCGACCTTGAGGGCGAGGGGTGGGACCATAATTTCGCTCTGCTCAAGGACAAAATCCTTTCGGTTCACATGACCGACCTGTTCCTGGAGGAATACCCGTTTCGAAAACTGCTCACAGGTCTGAAAGAAATCTCTTTCACAGGGTTCTGCCTCGCTGAGATTCCGGCGAGCACCGATCCGGTGCGGGTGATGAAATATTACCGCGCGCTTTGGCTGGCATACCAGGGCTTGCTCTAGCGCGATTCCCATTTGGGTGGCGACCAACTCCAGACGCACGAGATAGTGCTCGACGTCGCGGTGGTTGCGGATCGTAGCGGGGTCCTCACTTTTGACATTTGTTGTGGACGGCGACAAAGCGAAATCGTGTCAATCGGGAGGACTCGCCCTGGCCTCCGGGGCCCCAGCGGGGCGGCATGATAGTAGCCTACCAGGGCAAGCGAGGAACGAGCGCTGCCCTGGGTAAACGCCGCCCGGGACGCCCCGAACTCGTGCGAGATCGTCCCGCGCTACCTTCTCATCGTCCCTTCGGGACTTCAGCTTGGCGCGCTCGGGCCGGGCCAGTGACACCCGATATGCAAACAGCGCGCACACCCGGCATCGAGTGCAGAGCGCTGGTTCTGCACTCAGACCTCCACGTAATGCGCCACCGCGGATGGCTCCGGCACGCGAACTCCATCCCCACGCAAACCCTCCAAATGGAACTCGACGGCTTCCTGGATCAGTTGCTCTGTCTCCGGAAGGGTCTCCCCGACAACCACACACCCGGGCAGGTCCGGGACATAGGCGCCGTAGCCGGTCTCGCTCTTCTCGATTACTACTGCGTATCTCATATGCTCATTTCCAGCCAGCCTGCTTGAATATACTATTTAACGTCCCTTTGGGAATATCCAAATGGGAGTGACCCGCAGGGCGAACGCATTTAAACACCCAGCAAACGTAGCAAATAGGCATGGTCCCAGCTGGCATTGAGTTGTTTGCCCCGGATGCCGCGCTTTTTGGTTTTCTCTCTCCGGAGTAGATTTAAAGCAAGTCGACGCAAGGTGGC
>JANXQE010000529.1 GCA_025356925.1 Limisphaerales bacterium
GAACTTGACCGGCGGCATTTCCCCGTGCGGCCCGCTGCGAGGGCCGAAACGGTAATGGTAGAGACCGGCCACCGGACCCATTTCCGGATCCACGCCACCCGCGGCAGTGGCCTCGATGCTCAAGGGCTCTCGCAAGTCCAGCGCCCAGAGCGCGGGATCAAAATTATGACAGAAAAAGTCCCCGATCGGAGCAGTGCCGAAGTCCCAGAAATCGCGCCAGCTCACTGGATTGTACGATGAGCTGTACGGGCGCGGCTCTCGCGGTCCGATCCACAGGTCCCAGTTTACGCCTTTGGGCGTCGGCTCCTCAGGAGGTTTACCGCCCTGGCTCTTTTTGTTCCAACGAGTGGCGCCGGTCCAGGCATGGACTTCCCGCACGTCGCCAATTTCGCCCGACCAAATGATCTCGCAGGTTTGGCGAATCGAATCGCCGGAATGGCCCTGGTTGCCCAACTGCGTGGCCACGCCGGTTTCCTTGGCCAACGCGGCAATGCGACGGGCTTCCCAAACATTGTGGGTGAGCGGCTTCTCGCAGTAGACGTGCTTGCCCTGCCGCATGGCGGTGGCACAGACATACGCATGCAGATGGTCAGGCGTGGCGCACAAGATGGCGTCGATTGACTTTTCTTTCTCAAGCATCAGCCGAAAATCTTCATAATCGGCCACCTGGTAGTTCGGTGTTTTCTCCGAGAAATGTTTTTCGATCTCCGCTTTGAGGGGCAAGCGGCCGGCCGTCGTTTTGAAATAATAGGCGTGGAGATCCTGATTCTCGATCGGGTCGGCCACGGCAATGATCTGCGCGTCTGCCTGGTTGAACAGGCCGCGCACATTGACCTGGCCCTGGCCGCCACAGCCCACAATGGCAATATTGATTTTCTCGCTCGGCGCGACGAATTTCGGTCCACCCAGAACGTGCCGCGGAACCAGGGAAAATCCGGCAACGGTCGCAGCCGTGGCGGCGAGGAATTTGCGCCGGCTCAGTGGGGAAGTCGAAAGCTCTGCCTTTTTCATAACTGAATTCACGTTAGCGGGTTGTTCGTTGCCAGTCATAGGGGACCCGGGCGACATTCTCGTCAAGGGGAAAATGAGCGATGCGTTAGGGGGCGAAGTTCTGTCCGAAGGCCGAGGTCCGAAGGCCGAGGTCCGAAGGCCGAAAGAAACCCGAAACCCGAGAGTCGATTGAAAAACTAGCCGCGAAAGAACACAAAGAGTGCAAAAACAGGAAGAACTTGGCCTGGTTCCTTGAGTTCTTTGCGCTCTTTTGTGGCAATTCCGACGCTTTGCAAGCGCCTCCCGAAATCCGAATTAAAGGCGCTGCTCAATCCGTGGCGCCAACTGCTTAAATCGGAAAAAGCATTTCTTCGCGCAGGTCCGGACGACCGGTGCGGCGCGACCGGGATTTAGATCGCGCGAGGAGTAGTCCCTGCGTCTCGAGTTTCAAGTTCCGCAAATGGCGGAGACAAATCCCATGCGAAATCGCGCCCAGGCTCGACCCGCGGTCTCCCGGTTTACACCAGGCGCAGATCGAGACCTTCAGCGAAAACTCGGTTTGGCTGGCAATCATGTGAGAACCCTGAACATCACCACCCCTTTGTTATGCGCCCGTGACGCGGCGTAATCAACCAGGAAATTCCTGGCAACCACGGCGTCACTTCAAGCGGCCACGATGGTCACCTTTCTACCGACATCAAACGTGCAAAACCCACCAATCTTACAAAAACTTTTCGCCCTAGTCGTAACGTGTTGAGCGTCAACCCAAGATTTCCGCGGCGGAGACGACTCGCCCCCCCGAAGGCGAAACACAATGGGGCCCCGTTCTCCCGAAGCCTGGTTCCTTGTGTTCTTTGCGATCCTTTGTGGCAGCTCCGGGGTATTGCAATCAGCTCCCGAAGCCCGAAATCCGAACAAAAGGAAACGAAGGGAACGAAGTTTATGTTACTGCCCAGCAAGTATGATTGGTGGGGGAGAGCGTTGCGTAGAATAAAGCGGATTGATGTTACCGGATCGGCACTGGATCGACGCGTTTCCTGCTCGTAACGGAATCGTAACCGCGCTTGCGTTGATTGCATGCGGCATCGGCTTTAGCGTCAGGGAGAAGATTGCGGCCGACCAAAATGTTGTGGGACGGCTGGAACAAAAAGAACACACAAACAGGAAATGAAGATGAACCGATTTCAAAACGGCTCGATTGAGAAAGCCAAGGAGATGGGGGCAGTTCAACGCTTAGCAGCAACCACGCCGGCAAGGGTCAGGGGAGATGCGACAACCCAATGCGAAACGCCCGTCCGCGTCACGGGGCGCAGGCGACCGGCCCCGACGGCGGAGCCGGTGACCACGGTTGCAGCGAAGATCGATGTGGGGTTCGGCAACACGCTCTTCATCCGTGGGGAAGGAGAGGGACTGAGCTGGGACAAAGGCCAGCCGCTGAGCTGGAAAGAAGGCTCGACTTGGGTCTGGTCGAGGCGGCGCGGCACGGAGCAAGTTACTTTCAAGCTGCTCGTAAACGATCAGCTCTGGTGCCGCGGCGAAAACTTCCAGGTCGCGCCAGGGCGCCAGGTGGAAGTGGTGCCGGCCTTTTGAGGTGAAGCGGCGAATGAACGGGATGCCTCACGCAGAGGACGCAAAGGCCGCAAAGGAGGAAGCAGGTGGAGGCGGGTGCGAGATCTCCAAAACGGAGCGCATCCGGCGCCGACGGCCACGCCTGACTCGTAGCCGGGGGCGATTGGACGGTTTCAGCGCTTTGACAGTGTTCGGGAGCCCGCAGAATCAATTCTGCGATAGAACAGACTAAAAATCTGGGTGAAGTGGAGTAGCCGGATTAGTCGAGTGGCAGTCGAAGGACGGTCACGGGATTTTCAGGCAAAAGGGGCGATGTGTTAATTTTACTTGTTGCAAAACTGCGTGCGGCAACTATTTTCTTATTGAGGGTTTCAGGGCTTTCCGGGATTGAGGTCAGCGGTGTTTGGGTTTTGGTTCTATGGCCAAATCAGTCAAAACCGAGGTCCGCGCGGCGCTTCGCGACGAGAAGCGCGTGAGCGTAGCCATTGCCGCTGGCGGGGCTGCTAGAGGGATAAAAGTTCTGATCGGCGCGCTGCCTGCCGGAGGTGGGACCAGGATTCTGCGGAAACCGGACCAACTCACGCGGGCCGGGGAGAGGCCGGACGGAAGATCGACTCATCTGACGGCCCGCGAATTCCAGGTGTTACGGTTGATCGCCAAAGGGTTGCACAACCGGGAGATCGCGGCCAGGATTCACCGCTCAATTAAGACGGTGGAGAAGCATCGCCAAAACCTGCACACCAAACTGAGCACGCATGAGGTGGCAGGCTTGACCCGGCAGGCGTTGGCCATGGGCTTGATGGATCAGCTGCGAGGCTCTGCGCGCGGGTTGGGCAAGGCTGCCAAGCAATTAACGCCGCGCGAGCTCGAGGTTTTAAAACTGGTAGCGCAGGGCTCGGGCAACAAATGGATCGCGAGTGAATTGGGTCGGTCGATCAAAACGGTAGACCATCACCGGGAGAATATTATGAAAAAGCTGGGCATCCATGAAGTCGCGAGCCTGACTCGGCTGGCCTTTTCAATCGGCTTGTTGTAAACTGAAGGGCACGCCTCGCGATAGGCCCCGTCAGCCCGGACGCCTGGCTCGCAGATTGGCGAGTCGCTCGATGAGCGGCGGATGATTTGCGAAATAGTCGCCGCCGACGCCGACGCTCGGCACAGAAGTTCGTTGCTCGAGTCTTTCCAGCAGATGCTCCCCTGCCGATGAGTCGCCCCCGGCTTTTCCGACCAGAGCCACGGCGAAGGCATCGGCCTCTAATTCCTCCTCCCTGGAGTAGGCCCCGCCCAGGAACTGCCGCCCCGCCTTGCGCAGCCAGGCGCCGGCGGCGTTCTTGGCGGAGGATTGCCGCAGCATGAGCGAGACAGCGGCGTCCTTGACGATCCGGTCCAGGGCGTGCTGCAGCACGACATGCCCCATCTCGTGGCCGAGCAAGAATGCGATCTCGTCCCGCTCCCCCTGGCACAGTTCCAACAAAGGCCAGCTCACGAAAACCGGCCCCCCGGGGAGGGCTAGCGCATTCGGCTCCCGCCCCGCTGTGACCCGGACGCTAAACGGGATCTTTTTCTCCTGTGCTTTCGCCGCCAGCCAGGACCCAATTTGCGCGGTGAATCTTGTAGTC
>JANXQE010000533.1 GCA_025356925.1 Limisphaerales bacterium
GACATAGCCACTGAGGCTCGAGCGTTGATCGCCGACGGCGTTAGAGAGCTGAATCTCATTTCGCAGGACTCGACTTACTACGGTTTGGATTTACGCCAAAACCCCAGTCGCGCCATCGCCGCTCCCGAACGATTCACAGCCGCGGTCGAGGCTTTGCCGGCGGAAGCTTCCACGATTTGCACGCTCGTCAGAGAGCTGAATTCGCAACCAGGCGATTTTTGGATTCGCCTTTTATACACTCACCCGGCGCACTGGACCGACGAGTTAATCCACACCATCGCGGAATGTCCAAAGGTGGCGCGTTATGTGGATATCCCTCTTCAGCATATCCATCAAAACATGCTGGAGCGGATGCGGCGCGAAACGACGCAGCAGTACATCGTGGATTTAATTCGCCGCATTCGCGCCGGGGTCCCTGGAATCGCGCTGCGAACCACTTTCATCGTGGGGTTCCCCGGGGAAACCGAGGAGTACTTTGAGGCGCTGCTGGACTTCATCCGTGCCACGAGGTTCGAGCGTTTGGGAATCTTCGCCTTCTCCCAGGAAGACGGCACCCGCGCCGGCAAAATGTCCGGCCAGATTCCCGCAAAGATCAAGCAGCAACGCCGGGACCGCGCGATGGCGGCCCAACATGAAGTGGCGGTTTGCGTGGCGGAATCGTTCGTCGGCCGGACCCTCCGCGTGCTAGTCGAAAAGGAGGCGAGCGCCAAGGAACTCAAAACCGCCCGGATCAGCTCCTGGGAACACGGCCTAATCCGTAGCCAGGACGCGCACGCCGCCAGGTTAAAGGGACGATACCTC
The DNA here is from genome assembly GCA_025356925.1 of Limisphaerales bacterium. Taxonomy (GTDB): domain Bacteria; phylum Verrucomicrobiota; class Verrucomicrobiia; order Limisphaerales; family UBA8199; genus JANXQE01. Next base: position 802 of record JANXQE010000533.1, read on the forward strand.
GTGGCCCGCGGCCAGGCCGATGCGCCGGATATCGATGGCCGCGTGTATGTCAGAGGTGATCTGCCCAAAGGCGAGTTCGCCCAGGTCAACATCGTCGGGCACACCGACTACGATCTCATCGCTCAGCCGGCGTGATCGTACTGGGAAGGACGAGCTCTGCGAGTCCCTGATCGAGTCCCTGAATATTTGGCCCTCCGGCAACTCGCCCCGCCCAATATCGGGTCAGAAGCGCCGGTTGTATACTGCTGCGCTAAGAGGTTTGAGTCAGGCCTTGGAGTCCGTGCTTGACAGGCTTGTTGCTTTAAGCCAAATTGGCTTAAATAGCTTTAAAAAATCATATGCAAGAATTTGCTGCGACCGAGGCTAAAGATAAATGGGGTCTTATCAGCGACACCGCTCTGCGGGAACCGGTAACCATAACACGGCACGGGCGCCCCTCCCTGATCGTTACCTCGATTCAGGACTATCAGGCCCTGCAGCGTCTGAAATACCGTCAGCTTAAGGCGGACATTCAGGAAGGACTGGACGATCTCGAACAGGGCCGTGTCAGCACCAAAAGTGTTGACGACCTCATCGCCGAAGGCAAAGAGCGGCTGAAAGCGGTAAAGACCGATGCCAACGCTTAGAAAAGCGCTGCGCGTTGAGCGCGATCTCGAAGTGATTTGGGACTACATTGCGGCCGATAACCCTGGAGCCGCAGAGCCTTGTCTTCGCCAAATTGACGCCCAATTCCACCAACTTGCACGAAGCCCTTTCATTGGCCGGGAACGTGAGGACTTGGCCGCACGCCTCCGATCATTCGCCGTCGGCAATTATGTGATTTTCTATCAACCGCTCGCCGGCAGCGATGGCGTGGAGATCGTGCGCGGGATCGAAGGCCACCGTGACATAACACCGGAGATGTTCGAATGAAGGCAGGGCTATTTAGAAGATAAATATAGAACTCCGCGTCCGTTTTCCGCAACTGATCGAGCAAGGGCTTCCAATGCACCGCCTTCTCGACAATATTTGATGGCTCCAGCAGGTCGAAACTCTATTAATTAAAAGAGGTTTCCGCTAACAAGAGGGTGTCGGATGACGCCTGCGTCGCTTTCGCACTGCCGAAATGAACCCCCGCCCGCGACGGGATGGCCGAATTCCACGAAGCCCCGATCACCATTCACTCCGTTCTCGCTCCGGCCATTTGACCGCGTGTGACGCCCAGTTGATTGGTCAGCTTCAGTTCACGCCAGAGTTGGGCGCCGGTGATTTTCCCAGTCAGCAGTTGGCGGTACTTTTGGATCGTCTGGGCGACCGCGTCGGCGGTTTCATTCAGGAACTCGACACGAAAATGGCGCACGCCCAAGGCAATCATTCGCGCGGCATATTCGGCGCCCGTCTGGGCGCGGGCGTTAAAGACCGTGTTGCGGCAACCCGCATCCGCTTTGACCGGGTGCTCGGCGCCTACCCGGTCGCGTAACTGGACCTCGTGCTTATCGCAGGGCCGGCCGCAATTGGTGTAATCGGTTCCGTCCGACAGAAACGCGCAAAAGACGCAGTGCTCCATGTGAAACATCGGCATGTGCTGGTGCAGTGTAATTTCGAACCATTCCGGCGGCGCGGTCTGAAGGAGGGCTTCGAGCTGCGCGAAGTTCAAATCGTAGGAGGCGGTAATCCGCTCGAGTCCAAACTTGTTTTTGAAATAATCCGCCGCCAGCCGGTTGGCGATATTGAGCGAATAATCCCCGATCATGCGGTCGCTGGTGAAAAACTTTAAGTGGTCGTAGTTGCGGACCAGGTAACCATCGGCTTCACTCGAGCGCACCTGTTGCAGGGTCCACTCTTCGCCCATTTTGAAAATCCTCGGAGGCGCGACGAAGATTGCCGACTCGGCGCCCTGGTTCGAAAAGCTGCGGAATCGCACGACCGCTTCTCGATATTTCTTTGGATCTTCGAACTCGCAGTAGACGGTCTGTGCGCCGCAGGTCAGCGCCACTTCGAGCTGGGGGAGGTTCCGGACCAGCACAATGAGCTGAGGTTCCTGGGGGGGCAGAGCCCGGGATTGGGGTTCGGATCCCGAACCGGTCGAGGTTGAACAAAGCTTCCAGCGCGAAGGGATGGCGCGTCGCGCGTTGAGCTCGTCGACCGCCTGCCGACGAAGCCGATTCAGCTCGCTGACCGGCAAGAGCACGTCCGGTGGGAGCAGGTTGATGAAGTTGCCAAGGCTAAACGGAGTGCCGCCGAGACGGCCAAGTTGCTCTCGCAGACGCTGGGTGCTCAGGGGATGGTTTTCAGCCCGGCTGAGGGGCATGGCCGAATCGCACTGGACAACATGACCGCGTTCGTCGCGAACAATGAGCGTGAGAGGTTGTCCTGTGCGGCCATGGACCTCCATTGAAACAGGACGCTGAAACCTAGGTTGACTGCCTTCGTAACTTCGGCGCAGGTCACGTTCCAGCTTTGGGTCGCTGGTCTTCCACAGCTTGTCGCCGACATGGACTCGGCTGAGATTGATGTCACCTTCACCGAATCGGAGCACGGCCGGATGGCTCGCCGCGACGCCGGGCGCGCCACCCGGCGAGCGGGCGTTTGGCGATGCGGAAGCAGCAGTTTTCTCAAGCACCTCATAAACCCGGCCGCCTTCCTCTTTTTGCTCAGGATTTCCGGCATCAAATACGACGCCATCTCCGGGTTGGACCGGTTGTGCCAGGCTCACGCGCACGCCATCCTGATGGACCTCCAGAACCTTGCCCAGAAACACACCGCGCTTCTTGCCGAAATAGCCATGCACCAGTTGTTGGTTATTGATTCCGCGGAACCAGCCCGTGTGCAGGCCGCGAGAGAAGGCCATTTCCATCTCGTACTGCGGAGTGCGGCTGGCCGGCGCCGGACTGGGACTCGGACGGAAGCCGTCCTTGCTGGCCGCTGCAGCGGACAATTGGTCCAGAGCCTTTCGATAAATGCTCGTGATATTAGCGACGTATTCCGGGGCTTTAAGCCGGCCCTCGATTTTGAGGGAAGCAACCCCTAACCGAACGAGCTCGGGCAAGACCTCCAGTCCTGCCAGATCCTGAGGACTGAGGAGGTATTTCCGATTCCCGAGAGGAACCTGCCTGCCGTCGGCGACGAATTCGTAGGGCATGCGGCACGCTTGCGCACACTCGCCGCGGTTGGCAGAACGGCCGCCCAGGGCTTCGCTGGTGAGGCATTGACCTGAATAGGCGACGCAGAGAGCGCCATGCACGAATACCTCCAACGGCAGCGGCGTTTGAGTGGTGTGCGACCCGCCGTCCGAACCATTTGGATCCGCCGGCAGCGGCGCGGTCACGATCTTTTCGATTTCCTTGAGCGAACATTCGCGCGCCAGAACCACCAGATTGCAGCCTAAATCTCGGGCAAATTCAATCCCCGCAGCACTGGTGACGGTCATTTGGGTCGAAACGTGAATGGGGAAGACGCGGGAAATCCGGCGAACCATCCTGCAGATGCCGACATCCTGGACGATGGCAGCGTCGACGCCGGCGGCTATGATGGCGCGCGCATATTGCTCGGCCTCGGCCAGCTCGTTTTCAAAAACCAGAGTGTTAAAGGTAACGTAACCCTTTACCCCCCTGAGGTGGAGAAACTCCATTAACCGGGGCAAATCGGCTTCCGTAAAATTTTGGGCGCGCATGCGCGCATTGAACTTTTCCAGGCCGAAATAAATCGCATCCGCGCCGTTTTCGATGGCAGCTTTCGCGCAATCCCAGTCCCCGGCCGGAGCGAGAAGCTCAGGCAGCCGGAACGCCGAGGGCCGCGTCCGCTTGCCATCGCGATCGAGGAAGGGCGCCGAATTCATTTCCGCCACGCTGGGTTGATAAGCATTCACTACCGCAAACCTAAGCTATTCGATCGACGGGCGGGTCACAAAGGTTTTGAGCGAGTGCCGCTCTGGTCGTTGTCCTGGAGCGCTCAGACCCTCGCGAAGCGTCTTGGAGTGCGGCGGTTCTGCGTCGCTTTCTGTCGCGGAGGGCCGAAAAGCGCCACAGCACTGGCGCACTCCAAAAACTTCGGCGTTACCAGCCCGGTTCATGGAAAAGCACGCTGAAGGTTTCACTTGCGCAGGACCGTGTCGCGCTGGGCCCAGTCGGGGTTGGGCTCGGGATAGTCCAGGTTGAAATGTAATCCGCGACTCTCGGGTCGCGCCAGGGCGCTCTTGACGATGACCTCGGCGACAGTTGCGATGTTGCGCAGTTCGAGCAAATCGCTCGTAACGATAAAATCCCAATAGTACTCCTGGATCTCCTCCTGCAGATTGGCGATGCGTTTCTCGGCGCGCTGCAGCCTTTTGTTGGTCCGCACAATGCCGACGTAATCCCACATCGCTCGGCGGATTTCGTCCCAGTTATGAGAAACGACAACCAGTTCGTCGGGGTTATGAGCATTGCCTGAATGCCAGGGAGGGATTTTGAACTCGGCAGGCTTTCTTTCCTGTGCGGACACTTTTCGAGCGGCGCGATGAGCACATACCAGCGCTTCGAGGAGCGAGTTGCTTGCTAAGCGATTGGCGCCGTGCAACCCGGTGCACGAGACTTCGCCGACTGCGTAAAGGCCCCCAATTTCAGTTTCACCTTCCAGGTTGGTCAAGACCCCGCCACACTGGTAATGGGCCGCAGGAACGACCGGGATCGGTTCCTTCGAAATGTCGATCCCGTAACGCAAGCAGGTTTCGTAAATGTTTGGGAATCGCTCGATGATGAAATTTGCCGGTCGATGAGTGATATCGAGCAGGACCGAGTCCGCGCCGCTTTTTTTCATTTCACTGTCGATGGCGCGGGCCACAACGTCTCTGGGCGCCAGTGATTTGAGCGGGTGATACTTCTCCATGAACTCGATCCCTTCAACGGTTTTGAGGACCCCGCCCTCGCCCCGCACCGCCTCGCTAATCAAGAAGGATTTCGCTTTGGGATGATACAGGCAGGTGGGATGGAACTGGATAAATTCCATGTTCGCCACTGCGGCTCCAGCCCGGTACGCCATGGCCACACCGTCGCCGGTGGTGATGTCCGGATTGGTGGTGTACAGATAAACCTTTCCACAACCGCCGGTGGCCAGCAGGGTGACGGGTGCGGC
>JANXQE010000053.1 GCA_025356925.1 Limisphaerales bacterium
CGCGTCGCCATCGCCCGGGCGCTGGCTCCCAAGCCCAGCGTGCTGCTGCTGGACGAACCGTTCGGGGCGGTGGACGCGAAGATCCGGCAGGAGTTGCGCGAATGGCTGGTGACGTTGCACCACGACTTGAACGTGACCACTGTATTCGTCACTCACGATCAAGAGGAAGCGATGGAAGTGTCCAACCGAATTGTGATTTTCTCGCGCGGCCGGCTCGAGCAGGTCGGAGCGCCGCGCGAGGTTTACGATCAACCGGCGAATGAGTTTGTGGCTCGTTTTATTGGAGTCATGAATATTCTCGAGCCGGAGGTGCGCGATGGCATTGCGCGGGTTGGCGAGCTGGAATTTCCAGCGCATGGCCAGCCGGACGGCCAGAAGCTGCGCATCGGTTTCCGGCCGTACGCGGTGCAGATTTCTTCCGACCTCACCCAATATCGGTACCATGCGGTGTTACGGCACACGTTTTTTCTAGGCATCATGCTCCGGGTCGAACTAGAGCTGCCCAGCGGGTTGGTGGTTCGGGCCCGGATGAGCAAGGAAGACTATGCCCGGGAGGGGCTCGAGGACGGCCGCGAAGTCTCTTTTCAAATCCGCCAATACCGCGTGCTGGCTCGGCAGGCGTCGGCGCTGCCGCCCGAAACCGAGCTGTTGTACCAAGCGCCTCCGGTCGTGGGAGAAAACATCTGACCGAACGCAGGCGGTTTGGTTATCCGTATTCAATACCTTTAAGATAGGCGAAAATCAGCTCGGGCAGGTCGTTGCTGTAGCCGCCTTCCAGGAGGCCGAAAACCGGAACGCCCAGCCGCCGCAGGCACCCGCCCAACCAATAAAAATCCTCAGTCTCGAGCATTTCATGCGCAAGCGGATCCCGCGCATAACAATCAAACCCGGCGGACACCGCAATGAGCTCGGGCTTCAAACTCTCCAGGTGTTCCAGCGCGCTGGTCAAGACATGGCGATAATCGCCTCGAGGCGTTTGGGGCGCGACGGGATAGTTGAAGCAGTTATCGCCCACGTTTCGCGTGCCAGTCCCGGGATAACACGGAAACTGATGAATCGAGAAGAAGGATGCGCCGGGCTTGTTCAGCAGGATGGCTTCGGTGCCGTTGCCGTGATGCACATCAAAATCAAAAACGGCGATGCGCTTGCAGCCGGTGGCCAGCGCTTCCAGGCAAGCGATCGCAATATTGTTCAAATAGAAAAACCCCATCGCCCGGGTGCGAGTGGCATGATGGCCGGGCGGACGCATCAGACTGAACACGGTTTCCCCCGCCCGCGCAGCCTTCAGTGCTTCGAGCGCCGCCCCGACCGAGGCGCGCGCGAACGAGCCGATCTCAGGCGAGAACGGGGTGTCCACGTCAAAGTCGCACGCCTCGCCGAGTCGAGTGAGATGCTCAGGCGCGTGCGCGCGGAGGAGCGCGGCGTCCTCCACCGCCGCCGGAGGTGCCCAGGTAATAGCCAGTTCCTTTTGAGCTCGGAGCTTTTGAACCGTTGAGGCGACCCGTTCCGGCCGCTCAGGATGGCCAGCGTGTGAGTACCCCGTGCAGCGCTCGTCAGAAATGATTTTCATGGCAAAGGAACGGATGGCGAATTCGTATCAGGAATAGGGTTAAACCAGCGAAATGGGGACCAGCAAGCCAAATTGCCAAACGGGGGGGGTGAGGCCGGACAACAACTCGATCGCCGCACCTGGCGCCGGTGACGGTTGCCGCGGCTACGCCGTCGAGTGGGACACCAGCCACATGGACTTTTTCGTCGAGAGCAAATTTCAGATTGTCTTCGCTCCCGCCCGGCCTTATCTGTCATGCATGCGACGGTCCCTGACAGGTCTTTTAGTGACGAGCGTGCTGGCTGTAAATCTTTCAGCAGTCGCGGCCAGTGGCAGTCTGCTCAAGGTCTTGCCCGAGTTTCTGGATCTCAAAGGCCGTAATTCGCTCTCCCCAAGCCTGTATGAACGGGATGTGTACCAGGTGACCCTGCGCGAGCACCCGGAACGCCGCTCAGGAATCCGGTTCTATCTACAGTGGAAGACCAAAGCGCCGGCCTGGGAATCCCTACAAGCGCGCGTGGAACTGCGGGGTGTCCCGGAGGGCAAACTGCCCCGGCGCGTGGTGCTGGAAAGGCCGGTGCCCAACCCCGGCGGGGCGTTTTCGCATTGGACCGAGATCACTCTGGACGGGCAGGAGTATAAGCAGTTTGGCACGGTGACGGCCTGGCGTGTGACGCTCTGGCAAGGCCAAACCTTAATCGGCCAACAGCAATCGTTCCTTTGGTAATGCAGCGTGCGCTCGGGGCTAGCAGCGAAAGAGCATTATGTTTCCGGGAGCGTCGTTGATCCTCCTGTTAGTGGCCGCGGTGGTACCTGTTTTCTTTCTCCTGATGTGGATCGCCGGCGGCTATCACCGCTTGGTCGCGTCGCGTGATCGGTATAAGAATACCTACGCTCAGCTCGATGTTCAACTTAAGCACCGTTACGATTTGATCCCGAACCTGGTCGAGACCGCGAAGGGTTATATCAAACATGAACGCGGCACTCTCCAGGCGGTCGTGGCGACCCGCAACGCGGCCTCCGCGGCCAATAGCCGCGCCGCACAGGTGCCCGGCGGTGCCGCGGAGATGAAAGAGTTGTCGGGCGCCGAGAGCGCGCTGGCCGGAACTCTGGGTCGACTCTTCGCCGTGGCCGATGCTTACCCCGACCTCAAGGTCAACACTACCATGGTGAGCTTGGTTGAAGAACTGACTTCGATCGAGAACAAGGTCGCCTTCGCCCGGCAGGCGTACAACGACGCCGTCGTGGCCTACAATACTCTCCGTGAATCCTTCTCGACCAACATGATCGCCGGTCCATTTAGCTTTGGCCCGGCTGAGCGGTGGGTCATCGAACGGCCGGAAGCAAAGGAGACGCCAAGGGTCGCTCTTTCGTAATCGCGTTCCGGCGTGAGGCTCAACTGATCTGATTTTAAGCTTTTTACGCCTTCTCGCGGGCTCGCATTTCAGTTGACCTCCACCAATACTACTGACTTCGCTGGCAAGGTCGCTACGAATCCCTTCGGCGTTTTCTTGAGCCCGTCAAAAGCGGCAGTCTTCACTTCTTCTGGTTTCTCAAAGGTGTTGTAGCTGGTGATCAAAGGGGCGGTCAGGACCCGGCCACTCAGGTTTTGCACCACGGCGCCCTCCAGGTCGCAATCGATTTCTGCGGCCGAACTTGGGCTGAGGTTGCACAAGGTCGCGTGGATTTTGCCCGCCGCATCACGCGAAGCGGAGACGTTCACCGCCGGAATCTTCTCGGACCCTAGTTCGTAATCCCCGCTTTGCAGATCGATTGGCAACCGTTTCGCATCCTGGTGCGCGGAATACATCTCGAAGACATGGTACGTGGGTGTCAGCAACATCTTTTCTTTGTCGGTGAGAATCATCGCCTGGAGCACGTTTACCATCTGCGCGATGTTAGCCATCTTCACCCGGTCACAGTGGTTGTTGAAGATGTTGAGTGTGGTGGCGGCTACCAGCGCGTCGCGCAGCGAGTTCTGCTGGTAGAGGAACCCGGGGTTGGTTCCCGGCTCCACGGCATGCCAGGCGCCCCATTCGTCCACGAGGAGCGCCACTCGTTGTTTGGGATCATATTTGTCCATGATCTCGGAATGTTTCGTAACCAGCTCTTCCATGTGCAGCGCGTTCTTCAATTGGTAGAACCAATCGTCCTCATCGAAAACCGTGGCTGAGCGGCTTTTCTTGCCGGTGCCGCAGTAATAGTGGAGGGCCAACCCGTTCATGTGTTGACCCACCTCGCGCATGAGAACTTCGGTCCATTTGTAGTCGGCTCCGTTCGGGCCGCAAGCGATTTTGAACACGCGATTATCACCAAAGTTCCTCACGTACGTGGCATACCGTCTGAATTGGTCAGCATAGAATTCCGGGGTCATATTTCCGCCGCAGCCCCAGTTTTCATTGCCGACCCCGAAATATTTGAGCTTCCAGGGCTCTTCATGGCCGTCTTTCTTCCGCAGATCGGCCATCGGACTTACACCCGGAAATGTCATATACTCAACCCACTGCTGCATTTCCTGAACCGTACCACTGCCGACGTTCCCGCAAATGTAGGGCTCGCAGCCAAGTTGCTCGCACAAGTCCATAAACTCATGCGTGCCGAAGTGGTTGTTTTCCGTCACTTTGCCCCAGTGCGTGTTGACCATCGTCGGGCGCAGCTCGCGCGGGCCGATGCCGTCCCTCCAGTGATACTCGTCGGCGAAGCAACCGCCCGGCCAGCGCAGGACTGAAATCTTCATCTGCTTGAGCGCCGCGACCACGTCGTTGCGGATGCCGCGGGTGTTGGGGATGGGGCTGTCTTCTCCCACCCAAATGCCCTCATAAATGCAGTGGCCGAGGTGTTCTGAAAACTGGCCATAGATATTTCGGCTGATCGTATTCGTAGCCTCGGCCGCGTCCGCGTGGATGACCAGCTTGCCTGAAACAACCGGCGGCACCGCGCTCGCCTCTGA
>JANXQE010000054.1 GCA_025356925.1 Limisphaerales bacterium
GCGCGCCCTGGCTTCCGCCAGGGGTGACAACCACCTTATCCCGGTCGAGCAACGGCGACTCCGCATAGCCCCAAAACGGACGGGCGCCGCCGAAGTCCTGCGTATACTCTTTGCGCCAGACCTCCTTGCCGTTGTCCGCCCGGAGACAAACCATGTCCCCCCACTGGCTGACGGCAAACACCAACTCGCCATCGGTCGTCGGGGTTGCGCGGGGACCTTCGAATTGCGGCTGGCCAACGGCGCCGGATTTGCCCAGCTTAGCCGACCAAACCGGCTTGCCATCCGACAAATTCAGCGCCTCCACGAAACTCTCCTCTCCCTTATCTCCGGCGGTATAGATGCGATCTCCGAAAACCGATACCGAGGAATAGCCGGCGCCCAGGCCTTTGACCTCCCAGGCTAGTTTCGGACCGCCCTCGGGCCAGTCCTTGAGCAAACCGGTTTCCGTGGAAATGCCGTCGTGGTTGGGTCCGCGCCACTGCGGCCAATCGACCGAGCCGGCAGAAACGGCGTTGCAAATCCCCAGCAGGAGAGTCCAAGCGTAACGTGAAAAAGGTTTCATACCGATTGTCCTAAACGTTTGCCACATCCTTTACAAGCAGGGTTCAAAAAAAGCAATCTTGGAACCAGTCAGATCAGTCAAGGGCCCCAGCTTGTTAATTCAAAGGAACACCCCGGCGAAGGTAGGTGGGAACGTCCAGGTCCTCGCCTTTGTGAATGGTGGGTTCACTTTTGTCAAAGCGGCCTTTGGAATGGATCTCCAGAGGGAGCTGGGTTTGGCGCAATTTCGCCGAGGTCCTTCGGGCGGTTGACCGGCCGTTACCCTGCCGGGACAAAAGCCTTTGGAGCTCCTCGGGCGGCAGATTGGGCGGCGGCGGAAGAAACCTGGAGTTGGGCCTGGCGGTGGGGCTGCGATCGAGGAGTTGGGTATCTAATCCCCCGGCGTGGCCGCGTGGGGCACCATCACGGTCTAGCTTCCGGGCGGTTACAATCGTCACGGCCAGACGGTCCCCAAAAGCTTCGTCCACACAAGCCCCCATCATGACTTGGGCCGATTCGCATTTGGCCTTGATCTGTTCCATCACACGGTTGACCTCGGCCATCGTCAGACTTGGTCCGCCCGTCAGGCTCACCAACACCGCCTCGGATTCCGAGAAGGCTTCGCCCTGATCGAGCATGGGGTGGGCCAACAGCTTTTCGATCACCTGCTCCGAACGGCCAGCACCGGCGGCTTCGGCGACCGCAAAGGCGCTCTCGCAGTGGCGGTCCTGGAGCAGACGGCACACGTCATCGAGGCGGATCTCGATCAATCCATTAAACCTCAGCAGGCGCCAGAGGCCGTGAACGCCATCGGCCAGAAACCGGTTGGTCAGCTTGAAAGTGTCCACCACGGTGGTGTTTTCCTCAATCAATTTGAAGATCTTTTGGTTGGGCAAGCAAATGATGCCGTCGGCAGCGGCCTTAAGTTCCGCGAGGCCCTGCTGGGCCAGGAACTGGCGACGGCTGCCTTCGCACTCGAAAGGAATCGTCACGAACGCCAGGACCAGGGCGCCGGCAGCCTTGGCAATTCGAGCCAAAACGGGGCTGATCCCGGTGCCGGAACCACCACCCAACCCCGCCAGGATGAATACCACCCCGATGCCCTCACAGAGCGCCTTGAGCTCCTCCGCCTTTTCTTCCGCCGCCTGGCGCCCTCGTTCGGGGTCACCGCCGGATCCTAGTCCGCGGAGGCGCTGGTTTTCCACAGGGATTTTCAGCGCCGCGGCGGAACTCTCAAGGGCGTGACCACCGGCATTCACTGCCGCGAAGGAATCGGGCGGGAGTCCGTCAGCAATCATCAGGTCAATCAGGCTGAGGCCGGTATCGCCCACGCCAAAGATCCGGAGCGAGGGGAGTTCGTGAGCTGGAGCTGGCAAGTTCGTGTTCATAGGCTTGGTCCCGGCCGTTATCCGCGCTTGAAGAGCTGTCCCAAAGTGCTTTTAATCCCTTCGGCCAGCGAAGACCGCGCCGCGCGCTTGCGTTGCTGGAACGAGCCGAACTTCACCAGGCCGATGGCGGTGGCAAACTCCGGCTGATCCAACGCTGATTTGAGCCCGCTGATCGAGTTGGTCTTACCCAGCGAAACCGGCATCTGAAGAACTCGCTCGGCCAGTTTGGCGATTTGAGAAATGCGCGCTCCGCCGCCGCAAATAAAAACCGGCGCCCGCAAGTAGTTGAGCGCATCGGCGTATTCAAGGTCCTGGGCAATGAGCTGAAAAATCTCCTCGAGCCTCAATGACATGATACGCCGCAAATTCTCGCGGCTGATGACCTTGAGGGGCATCCCTAGTTCGTTGGCGATCGTGATGGTTTGGCCCTTGTCCGCCTCCTCCGCCAGGGCAGCACCATGCTCGATCTTGAGTTGTTCGGCCCGGCTTAAGGGCACTTTCAACCCGTAGGCCAGATCATTGGAGACATGATCCCCGCCGACGGCCAGCACGCCGGTGTGCTTGATAATGCCGTTGGCATAAACGACATAATCAGTCGTGCCACCGCCGATATCGATCACGAGGGAACCCATCTCCTTTTGCTCGTTGCTCAGCAACGCCAGCGACGACGCCAGCCCGTTAAAGACGATGTCGTCAACCTCCAATTGCAGGCCTTTGACCGTGCGAATGGCATTTTGGAGCCGGTTGAGATTCCCATGCACGACATGCACATCGACCTCAACCCGGGCGCCCAGCATGCCCACCGGGTTGGTGATGCCGTCCTGGCCATCGACCAAAAAGTGCTGACGGATGGCGTGAATCACGTGGTTCTGGGCGGGGAGGTTGATCGTTTTGGCGTTCTTGATTACGTCCTGAACATCCACCTCCGATATCTCCCGATCCGATGAAACCACTGGATGAACTCCGCGGTTGTTAAATCCGCGCAAATGGCCCCCCGTGACTCCCAAGTACGCGCTGCGGATCTCGACATCTGCCATTTGCTCCGCTTCCACGATCGCATGACGAACATCTTCCTCGCAGAGCGACGGGTCACTGATCTCGCCTTTGCGGACACCCCGCGACCGGGCCTGTCCCAGCCCGACGATGTTCAACGCGCCATCCGCGCTGAAATCGCCGACCACGGCACAGACCTTGGAGGTGCCAATTTCCAACCCGACAATGATGGAGGAGTTAGAATCAAACATGTTTTTTCCTGGGGCGAACCGGTTTAGGCGATTTGGCCGAGACCTCGGCGAGAACATTGGTCTCCACCCAACTCGCGGGAATGTTGTTCGAGACCGCCAGGTCCAGACTGGCGATGGCCTTATTAACCCGCAGCCCGGCGTCGAAAATGGCTTGCCAACGACGGAGTTGCTGGTCCAGGTCTCTCAGGCCAAAAGTGATCTCACTGCCCTGCGCCGTCTTGACAAGCAGGACTTCGGGCATCGAGATGTCGATCTTTTTTATCTCCGCCACACCTTGCATCGAGGAGCGGTCAAAGGCCTGGATCAGCTCAAGCGCCGCATGGACCTGGGGCGATTCGAGACGCCGGCCGGGCTGGACCTCATTCGCGTTCAACCCTACGATAACCGGTAATTGATCAAGGGCTGGAGCTGGCGCGGCGGCAGCACACTGCGACGGGCTCAGCGGCAGGAGCACGTAGGCATCCGGGTCCAAGTAAAAAGGAACGATCTCAAAGCCGCCGCCGACCCGAGGAGTGGCGCGGTTGAGCTGCGCCAGCGCCTCGC
>JANXQE010000545.1 GCA_025356925.1 Limisphaerales bacterium
GTTTGGCTACCTCGGCGAGCGCCTTCAGCTCTGGGGGACCACAAGCCTCAGTTCTTCCTCCGGTGGATCCCGCTTTCGGGTTCGGCCTGGCTGTGCTCCGGAAGTCCACAGGCATCATCGAGGGCTTGCCGGAAGGGAATTGCATCGACTGGATGCCGAACCTTCAAGTGCTGATCGGGGTCTAGGCAACGGAGGGCGTCAGACGGACCATTTACTTTGTCGAGTTGACCACGATGACCCCGCCCACCGATCCTGCCGGGCAGCCATCCAGTTTTGGATTGCACACCAACAAATCCAATTCGACTGCTTTTAATGGCGCGACGAATTTAATCTTTGAGTTCACCTACCGCTTTATGCCCGTGGCGGTGCGGGTGTTCAACGAAGCCGGCCGCACGGCGAAAGAAGGCCAGACGGTATTGCCCTGGGAGTTAATGACGAACAGTCTGGCGGATGTTTGCCGCATTTGTTTGGCGTTGAAGAACATCAAGGAGATGCCCTCGAACGACGCGCGGAGGAGCGATGTGATCCAGGCGGTGCTTGGCGCGAACAACACGAACTCGATAAACTGGGAGAAACTCATGCGCCCCATCGCCGGTGGTTTTCTGTCGCTAGGAGGCTTATTTGGGGAGTGCATTACTACACCTGCCTTGAGCGACGTTTGCGAAAAAGCGCATTGCGCCATCCGTTATCCAGGAGTCGGGGTGTTGCTGTCGACAGCTTTGGGCGCGAACCTGAACCTTAACCTCGAGCCCCAACTCTTGACGGACGTTTCGATTGTTGAAGGCATCGAAGGGGCAAGCGGTTCCTGGTATCGGTTCCCGGCGGATCTGAAAAGCGGCAAGAAAACTCTGGTAAGTGTCGAGTTCATCGTCGGCCCATCTAATGGAGCGGAGGTGATGTTGGGCGGAATCCGGTCCATCCGGGCCGTCCACCCCTCCAAGCCCAACCGGGAGTTCATCGCCCAGGTCCTGGCCACGGGCGTGGCACGTAAAGAGGCCACAGGAGGGGCAAAGGCTGGCGGGAAATGACCGCGAGCCCGGCCCCTCCTCGTCAGGAACTGCGGGTCCATATCATGCGACTCCGGTTAGATGACCGCAGCCTCGTGGATGCAAGCGCCGGTCCAGATGCGCAAGGTCCTCCGACCCTTCTCTTTCGCCCAAGCCCTCTCATTCGATGCTACACCGCGGGCGAATGCACCGAAGGCGCGAGACTTGCGACTCAGGGCACGGCAACTACACTGCCATAGGTTCGGTGAATTCACGCGACAGCAGGGGTCAAACAATAGTCTTGACGCAAGTGGCTCCGATGCCTTGTGTCAAAAAGCCGTGTTCAACCGTTCACCCGTGGCTAAAACTCGTCTTATTTGGTGAAATTCGTGTCTGGACGAGGATCCGAGGACCTCAGCTCCACTCGCACAGGCCCTCCACGTACGCGGCCGAGCCGTCGCGCAGCCAGCCATCGAGTTGGGCCTGGTCCTTAAGTTGCTGGCCGCGCAACCTCGGGACAGCCACAAAACGCGAATCGATTTCCGGCAAGGCGGTCATATCCACCCAGAGCTTCTCGAACTGAGTCAGTGGAAACACATCTTCCTGGCCGTGCCCCCAGCGTTTCTTCACGTCCTTGAGAGTGATGTACGTTGGCATCTTGGCCGCCAAGTGGCGGATGGCAGCCGTGACCTTGGCTTCCTCGCCCAACTCTGTGCGGGTCAGCTTGAAGAGCGCCAGCAGTTTGTCGAGGTCGATCCAGCAGGTATTGGAGTTGTAATAGCTCAAAGCGAATTCAATGTCGTCGCGCGGCATGGCCAATCCTTCGACAAACCGCACCCGGCCATCGACGCGAGCCAGGCCGCCGCCGCGATCTTCCAACAGGCGCGTAATTACTTCGAACGTGAGCGCGGCGCCGCTCTGGATATGAAGACCCAGCAGCGAGGGATCGACGTCCGCGCCGAGAGTATCGATATTGTGCAGCAGCAAATATTTGAGCTGCGGACGATCGGCGAGCAGCCGCGCCAGGACTCCGTTGCGCAAAAGGTTCGGCAGTTCGTACCAATGACCTACCGGATGGAGACATTGGAGCGGCAGATTGTCCGTATAATCGCTAGCTTCACCCGCAGTACGCGCCCAGTTAATCAGCGCCTGCCTGAGGCTGCCCCGGACCTTCTGCTGTTGTTCATCGAGCACCTGTTGCGGCATTTCTTCCCACAAGAATCGCAGGTCGCGTTCCATCGGCACCAGGCGCAAGCCAACCGATTTGCCCCGGGACAAAAGCAGCGGTCCTTCGTAGCCATAGTTCCGGTTTCGCTCCAGAGACTCTCTGGTGGGATCGTGAGTCAGGTAGCTGGTGGTAAAAATGTGGGGGAGCGTGGTCCCCGCCCGGCGCGAGACGCGGCGGCTTTTGGCAAGGTGGACTTCCATAAAGGTCCGGTGTCGCCCCCCTAGCTTGGAGAAAGGGTGCAAGGCCTTGACTACCCCCGCCCCTTGTGTCCAGCGACTCCCTGCCCCGGCCGCCAATGTGATAATCCCCACCTCTCCTTTCCTCAAGGCTTCCAGGCCCGTGAGCTCATACTCATGCCTTTGACGCACGTCAGAAACCTCCACGACGTCCTGGGGTGCCACGTCCTGGATCGTGGCATTGGCCGAAAGACGGTTCTGGGCAAGGCCGATGCGCCCCTGCTTGAGATCTTCGCGGACCTGCTCGTGCTGAGCGCGATCAAAGCCATTGTCCTCCAACAATGCCGCGAGGGCCGGGCCGCCCCCCAATTCGGTGGTGCCGCGAGGCAGCATCACGTCGAAGAGCGTCTGGACCACTCCGCGCAATTCCGGACGGGTGCGGCAAGCCGCGCCAAATTTGTCCAGTTCGGCTCGTCGCAGCGCCGAAAGTGAGTGCCGATCCTGGCGGAGCAACGAGGGAACCGTTAGGGTATAATAGCCCGACGGCATGAGCGCGGCCCCGGCCTCCAGGAGCTCAGCAAAGGTCCCGCGCTCGTTGATGGAGAAATCATAAACCACCGGGTCCATGGCGAAGGGCAAGGCGTGCAGGAGTTCGCGTTTTGCGTCGGACATGATTTCCTTGAGGCGCTGCTGGGCCTGGCTCTTTTTCTCCGGCGCGAAGATAAAGCCCATGCCGCCGCCGGACATGCCGCCCAACATCCAGAACCCCCAAAATGCCTGGCCAAACTGGTGGCGCACACGCTCGATGATCGTTTCGGTAAAGCAGTTGGAGGCCCAGGGAATAATCGTCTGGATGGGCTCGTGAAAATTTCGCGTGGTTGACTGCCCGATCCCCTGGACGTTCCCCGCCCGCAAAGCCGCCAGGATTTCCTCGAGGATTCCAAGCATGCTCTTCCTGGCTTCCCATTCGGCCGCGGAGCGCAGCAAGTATTTTTCGGTAACCATTTCCAGGATGGGACCGACATTCTGTGCCATCCCACCGTGAACAAGCACCAGACTGTCCTGGAGTTTGCGGCGTGTTTCGCGTGAAACCTCGTGCGTGTCGAGGACCCTGTGCTGAGGCATGAGTCGTCCGCGGCTGACGCCAAATTCCGGGTCGCCTTCACTCGACAGGACGCCTTCGATGAGCTTCATCCCGGGCCAGACACCACCCGAGTCCTGCCAGCCGCCTCCGGACCCTCCCAGCCACTCTCCCAAGAGCGCGCGCGCCAGCACCAGCCGCCGTTCGTGTTCCTGCAACTGGCCGGTCAGGGAGGCGGCCTGGGTGGTCGCCCGCATACACAGGCTGATCAGTGAGGCGAGCAGATTGGTCGAGACCGCCAGACGCGAGCCTTTGGGGATGTCATTCACGCTGCTCACGATCTCCAAACCACGACCAGGGCCAACCATTTGGCCCAACAACTCCGCCAGGCTTTGGCCCGAGCCTTCGATGCCCGGCGGGACAACCCCGGAGGCGATCACCGCAGCTTTGAGCAGACCAAGATAATCCTTTGCAAAATCGAACACCTCCGCCAGATGGGTGATATCAGCCGAAGCGCCCAGATCCACGCTGACGAGCCGGAGCAATGGCTCTTCGATGACGCGCAAATACGATTCGACCGGCGGTCGGGGCACCAGATCCCGGCCATGCACGCCCAGATCAATCGAGACGTTGAGCACCTTGGCACCCTCCGGGAAATCCATCCCCAGGAAAAAGATGTCGCTCCACCCGCAATGGGTTAGGTCCATGCGGACCGGAGTGCATTCGCGCAGGATTGGGTAGGTGCCATCGGCTGGGCTTCGGCGAAGCAACTCGGGACGGAGACGCAGCGGCTGGTCGGCTGGATGGCCCATGCGAAACATCCATTGATTGCCGCGCACGCAGCGCACACTGCGCCGAACCTGGTCGGCCAGCGTCTGAAATGCGAGCCGGTAATAGGCGGCCGCCAGCGCGCTCGAGAGGGCGTCGCTCGGCCCCTCACTCTTCTGGACCGCGAGAAACTGGTCAATGGCCTCCTCGAACCTGCGCTGGAGCAAGCGCACGATCATGTCCGCCCCCTGCGAGTGGCCGACGA
>JANXQE010000558.1 GCA_025356925.1 Limisphaerales bacterium
AGCCGCAGAATGCCCCGATTCAAAGGCCGGTAAACCCGCGTGACGAACGCCTCATCGATGTGGCTCTCGAACCGGAGGGTTTTGGCAAAGTACGGCGAGTAATCGTACTCGCGCTGCACTTCGCGCCGCGGACGAAACAACGCTTTGAAGATCATGCGAATGGGTTTGGAAAACCCGGTGGCCGTATACTCCATCGAGGGCGTTAACCCTCGCAAACCGCAGTCCCAGGTCGGCCCGATTCGAGTCCTGGCTCTACGGCCAAAAACGAACCACAACACCAGTGGGATTGGCAATAAACAAAGACCGGTGAGGGCAATTCCCAACGTCGAGAGGGTCCCGCCCATTTGCTGTGTGCTCCCCAGCACCAGACTGTTCCCGACGGTTAGCCGCTCACTCAATCGCTCGCCGGTGAGTTGCAGGGTGACGGGATCGAACAAGGTGAGAAAGACGGTCGGAAAGAGCCCCAGGAACACGCAAGCCGCCGTGAGCAACGCCATCCCTGTCAGCATGCTGTTAGAGACCTCGTGTGCGTGGCGGGCCTCCTCGCTGCGCGGCTGAGCCAGAAAGGTAATCCCAAAGGCCTTCACGAAACATGCCGCCGCCAGTGCGCCCGTCAATGCCAGCATCGCTCCTGCCAAAGGAAACATGATCCGCACCAGGCTGGCCGTGGTGCCGAAACCTTGGAGCAACGACTGATACGTCAGCCATTCGCTCACAAAACCGTTGAGGGGCGGCAGCGCTGAAATCGCCACCGCGCCGACCAGGAAGAACAATGCTGTTTTGGGCATCCGTTTGATCAGGCCACCCATCTCTTCCATGTTGCGAGTATGCGTCGCCTGCAGGACGGCCCCCGCACCCAGGAACAATAAGGCCTTGAAGATCGCGTGATTGATCGTGTGATACAGCCCCGCGATCAATGCCAGCGACGCCAGCACCGGATGATTCGTGTGCAAAAACATCAGCGCCGCCCCCAATCCCATGAGGATGATCCCAATGTTCTCGATACTGTGATAGGCCAGCAACCGCTTGAGATCATGCTCCATCAGCGCGTAGAGCACGCCCAACAGCGCGGAAACCGTCCCGATCGTCAGCACCGTCACACCCCACCAGTTGGGCGGCGTGCCCAGGAAGTCGAAAAGCACCCGTGTGAGCCCGTAAATCCCGGTCTTAATCAAAACCCCGGACAGGAGGGCGGAAATGTTGCTGGGCGCCACCGGATGAGCGACCGGCAGCCAAATGTGGAACGGCACGATGCCCGCCTTCACACCAAAACCGACCAGGAATAGTAAAAACGCCGCATCCCGCTGGGCGGCGGTCAAGTTGTCGCGCACAGCGCGAAAGCGCGCGAACGAGTAATCCTCCGGGCTGGCCCCGCCGGCGGCCTGAAAAAGCACCAGGAACCCCAGGATCAAACACCCGGTACCGATGTGGGACATGACGAAGTAAAGCACTCCGGCATTTCGCGTCTCGGTCTTTTCATGCTCGAAGCTCACCAAACAATACGCGGTCAGGGCCATGAGCTCCCAGGCGATCAGGAAGAAAAAGGCGTTCGCAGCGATGAACACGAGGGTCGTCGCGAGTAAAAGCGCGTTGTAAAAAGCCGCGAGCGCGCCCACGCTCTTTCGGCCATAAAACCCTTTCACGTAGCCCAACGAATACACCGAGAGCGCCACGGCCAGCACCGAAACAATCAGTAGAAAAAAGGCGCCCAGAGCGTCCAGCTTGATGGTCAGCCGGAGATAGGGAATGAGCGAGGTCCAGAGCTCAAAGGCCACCGGTTGACTCGCGCCGCCGGAGATCAGGAAAACCAACGCTGCACCGATCCCGAAGGCGCCCGCAGCGGCGGCTGTGCCGAAGCCGACAAAATTGGCGAGTTTCTCTCGGCGCACTGCCAGGAGACTGCCTGCAACCCCAATCGCGTACGTCCACAAAGCAGCTTTCAACAACAAAGAGGAAGAAAGCTGGTCCATTTCTCAGGAATCTGTAGCGGACGGTGACCGCAGGCGGGGATAACCTGGCTTCCCACGCCTGTACGATTGGAACCTGTTCATGACCGAATTATGATTTTCTCGAGCACGGCGATCACTTCTCCCGCGTGTTCCGCCGCGCGAAGTTCCGCGACCCGGTCGGGTTGCTGGCCCAGTCTGGCGAGGCTGGCGAGCAGGTGCAGGTAACACGCGGCGTCGGTCGCCGGAACCGCTAGAAGAAACACCAACTGAACCGGCCACGAACCCTTGGCACCCCAGATCACCGGCTGGGGTACGCGACCGAACGCAAACTGCAACTGCTTAACGCCGTTCAGACGGCCATGTGGCAGCGCAATCCCGCACTTCAGCGCAGAGTTGGCCATGAGCTCGTGGTTAAGAGCGGTGTGGTAGAACGGTAGCAGGTCCGACACGCACCCTTCCCGCTGCAACACCTGGCTGAGTTCACTAATAATGCCGGCGGTGTCGCGCTCACAGAGCTGGGGCACAACCAACTTCGGGCGGGTATAATTCGCCAAGGTGAGCTGCCCCACGCGATCAAGTGTGAGATCCAGCGGCATACGCGCTCCTTCGGGGAATGTCTGGCCCGTCCTGAACTGGCCTTAAACAGCCGTGTGCGCCAGGGTTTTCCGCTTGCGCGTTTTGGGCGCGGGCTTGGCCGCGACGACCGGCTCGACCGCCGGAGCTGGCACGGGCGCTTCCAGACAAAGATAACGCCCACAGCTATCGCACAGTTGAATGTCCTGATCTTGCATCAGAGTGTTGATGGTTCCGATCGGCAACCGCATGTGGCACCCGGTGCACACCTGGTTGCGGACCAACGCTACGCCCTTTTTACCCCGCGCCACTAAACGATCGTAATGGGCCAGGATTGGTTTCGGGATGTGATTACGTAATTCGGCCTTCTGAGATTCCGCGTTCTTTTCACTGCGCTCGTTGAAGTCCAGGGCCTGAAGCTTTAAGAGGTCGGTCAGGTAGTCGCTCATGCCCGATTATATGCTAGTTGCATACCATTCCAAGGCATATTTTCTGTAACCGTCTCTGACCCAAACACAAAAAAATGTTCTCGAGTTTTTCCGTCCGGCGGACCAGGAGCAACACCCCATTCGCAGTGCAGAGTTTGCACCGCACTGCAAAAGAAAGTGCACCGTCAAACTCGCGCACCGTTCGATGAACCCCATGCACCGGGCCAGTAACGCCGAAGGTTTTGGAGTGCGCCAGCGCCATGGCGCTTTTTGGGCCCCCGCGACCGAAAGCGGCGCGGAACCGCCGCACTCCAAAACGCTTCGCGAGGGAGAATGTCCGAACCGTTCTCAACCCCGAGGCGTCGGACCTCGAAAAATAACCGGCGCTGAAGGCAGCGCC
>JANXQE010000594.1 GCA_025356925.1 Limisphaerales bacterium
GACTAATGTCGATTCTTCGAATCCGATCCGACACTGGCTGGGGGATATTCTCGAATGGCATCTTATCTACCGCAGCGGCCACGAACTCCGAGCCTTGAGCCCGGTAACTGCCGATCCCGATCAGATTTCTGTCCAAGCCGACGAAACCGGTGTCAACATCTTTCTCGAGGTGCGAAAGCCTATTTCATGAACGAGGCCAAGCAATTGGCGCCCGAAATCCGCGGCGCGTACGCTCGATACACCTTCGAAGGAAACCTCCGTAATTCCAGGGTTGCTTGCATTTTAGTAGTTATACTCATGCCGGTGGGTTATCTGATGGATTGCTTTGTCTACCCGCTGGATAAGTCCGATTTGCTCGTCTTGCGACTGATGACCTCCTCCGTAGCCGCGCTCGTATTCATCGCCCTTAGGCAGCCGGGATTCCCTCCGGCACTGTACCGAGTTCTTTGCACGGGCTGGTATTTGGCTCCGGCCTTTTTCATTAGTTGGATGATTTATGCTACCGAAGGAATAAACTCAACCTACTACGCGGGCCTTAATTTGGTGATCCTAGCGGTAAGCTCTGTGATCCAGGCTACTCTCATCGAGAGCGCGGTCGCCATTGCGCTCATCGTTTTGATGTACATCGGAGCCTGTTCTTTCCATCCGCGGCCAGTGGACGCAAGGATGATCGCAAACAACGGTTTCTTCATTTTCTGCACCGGCGCGATCGTGTTGACGGGCAATTTTTTCTACAATCGCCTTCGATTTCGAGAGTATGTCCTTCGTTTTGAACTCGACCAAAACCGCAAGCAGCTCGAAGAGAGCAACCAAAAACTATTGGAACTCGATCAAATCAAGAGCCGGTTCTTCGCCAACATCAGCCACGAGCTGCGCACGCCGCTGACCTTATTGATTGCCCCGCTGGAAGCATTGCTCCATCGTTTTACCCTGGATGCCGAAACCAAGAGCCTGCTCTCGACCATGCATTCCAACGGGATGCGGCTCCTTAAGCTCATTAACGACTTGCTCGATCTGGTCCGGCTTGAATCGGGTCGTCTGGAAATCAAAGCAGAGCCGGTAGAGATGACCGAGTTCCTGAAGGGGTTGGCCAGCGCTGCCCGGCAGGTGGCCGACGACAAACGCCTGAGGCTGGAGACCCATGTTGATCCGGCTCTCGGCTTCGTGGTGGGGGACCGCGATAAGCTGGAGAAGATCGTATTGAACCTCGTCTTCAACGCACTGAAATTCACGCCCTCCGGGGGGCGAGTGGAACTTCGCGCCGAAAAACGAAGCGAGCAGTGGGTCTTGATCGTCGCCGACACCGGCATGGGGATCTCCGAGAAAAATCTTCCTCACATTTTCGACCGTTTCTGGCAGGCGGATGGATCCTCCAAGCGCAAGTTTCAGGGTGTCGGCATCGGTCTGGCCCTGGTGAAAGAATTGGTCGAGATCCAAGGCGGCCAGGTGACTGTCCAAAGCGAGGAAGGCAAGGGCACCACCTTTACTGTAACGCTGCCCTATCAAGCCGGAGAGACGGTCCAAAGACCTGCAGGCACCGAGCCGCCGGACGCCGACGCCGCCCTCGCGGAAAACGGTAGCACCGTTACCTCTGAAGAATGGCTGGCCAACCTTTATCGCCGGGCCGAACTGTTCCCGGCGCTCACCCCCGTCCAGGAATCGCTCCGGCCGGTGGAAACCTCCCGCAACGGCAACCTGCCCACCATTCTGGTCGCCGATGACGAGCCGGACATGCTCCGGTTCCTGAAATCGCAGCTCAGCACCCGCTATCACGTTTTGGAAGCGGTGGACGGCCAGCAAGCCATTGAAAAAGCTAGCCAGTTTCTCCCGGATATAATCCTTTTGGACATGATGATGCCGGAGAAAGATGGTCTGCAAGCCTGTCGCGAGATCCGTGAGCGGACGTCCACTCAAACCATCCCC
This sequence comes from Limisphaerales bacterium, assembly GCA_025356925.1. Taxonomy (GTDB): domain Bacteria; phylum Verrucomicrobiota; class Verrucomicrobiia; order Limisphaerales; family UBA8199; genus JANXQE01. The sequence continues at coordinate 1,924 of JANXQE010000594.1, forward strand.
GTGGTGCTGCTCACCGCCCGCGCCGATGAGGAGACCAAGATGGCGGCTCTTTCAGCGGGTGCCAGCGACTTCCTGGCCAAGCCCTTCTCGACCACCGAACTGCACGTGCGAATCAAAAACCTGGTCGAGTCCCACCAGTACCAGGGCAAGCTCTCCAAACAGAACCAACTGCTGGAATCCACCATCGAGCAGCTCAAAGACACGGAGACCCAGCTTGTCCAGACCGAAAAGCTCGCCTCTCTTGGCCGCATGAGCGCCGGAATTATTCACGAGATCAATAACCCTTTGAATTTTGCCACCACCGGCCTTTACACCCTGCGGAACAAGGGAAAGTATCTCGCCGAGGAACAGCGCGAGGAATACCAGGAGGTTCTTAAAGATGTCGAGGACGGCATCAGCCGGGTGAAAAATATCGTCTCCGATCTACGCATGTTCACGCATCCTGAAACCGAGAGCCGTGACCTGGTCGAGGTCACCGAAGTGCTCTCCGCCTCGCTGCGGTTCCTCAGCAGTGAGTGGCGAAACAAAGTCCAGATCGAACAAAACCTCCCCGAGCGCCATACCGTCTGGGCCAACAAAAACAAGCTGATTCACGTCGTGACGAACCTTTTGCAAAACTCACTGGATGCACTGAAGGGCAAGACGTTTGAGCACGAAAAACCGACCATCTGGATTGAAGGCCGCGTCGAGGGCGACCGCAGCTTCCTGGTGGTCCGGGATAATGGCACCGGCATTGGCAAGGAGCACCTCGATAAAATCTTCGATCCGTTTTACACCACGAAAGATGTCGGCCAGGGTATGGGCCTCGGCCTGGCAATCTGCTACCGCATCGTCCAGGATTGCGATGGCCGGATTCAGGTCCGGACCGAGCCTGGTAAATTCTGCGAATTTGCGCTGGAGTTTCCAGCTAAAGGATGAGATTAGATGAATCGATGATCGGGACTCAGCTACCGTTGGGCGCGCCCCAGTCGCCCGACCGCTCGCGCGGCGCCTGCGCAGCCTCTCCCCGAAGCGAATGCCGGAGCTAACATGAACGACCTTTATAACTACCGCAAATTTGCCATTCTCTACGTCGATGACGAGGAGAAGTCGCTCAAATACTTCATTCGTGCTTTTGGCGAGCATTTCCGCATTTTTACCGCCACCAACGCGCAGGACGGCCTCAAGGTCCTGGAGGAGCATAAAGACGAGATTGGGCTGCTCATGACGGACCAGCGGATGCCGGGCGAAAAGGGTGTCTGGCTGCTCGAACGCGCCCGCCAGCTCAGACCGCAAATCGTCCGGATTCTGGCCACCGCTTTTGCCGACATGGAGGCCGCCATCGCGGCCGTGAACACCGGCGCCATTTACAAATACGTCACCAAGCCATGGGATCCGCCGGAGCTGGAGAATACGCTCAGGCGCGGCCTGGAGTTTTTCATGGTCCAATGCGAACGCGACCATTTGCTCCGGGAGAAGATGTCGGTCCTGCATAACATGATGATTGCGGATCGAATCGTCAGCCTGGGGTTGCTGGCTGCTGGTCTCAGCCATCACATCCGGAACTCGCTGGTTGCGGTAAAGACTTTCCTCGACCTGGCTCCGGCCAAAATGGAAGAAGAAAAAATGGATTTGACCGGGCTGCGCAACCCCGATTTCTGGAAGGAATATTATCAAAACGTTCAGGGCCAGGTTGAAAAAATCAACAACATGCTTAAGGACCTCTGGACCGCCTCCGAAAAGCCTACCTTCGAATTCCGAGACTGCGTCCAACTGCACACCGTCGTTTCCGAAGTCGTGGCCCAGCTCCAGGACGGATTCAATGCCAAAAACATTCGGGTCGAGAACAAAATCTCCGAAGCGTTGCCGGTGTTACACGTGGACAAGCCGAAGTTCTATCGGCTCTTCGAACTGCTCTTAAAAGACGAAATCGCGAGTTTGCCCGCCGGGAGCCACATTACCATGTCGGCCAAAGCGGATCCCGGCAAAACCGCTGAACAGGGCCACATCGAGATCGAGGTTACGGACAACGGCCCGGGCCTGCCCAAGGAAGCGCTGCGCCTCGTTTTCGACCCGTTCGTCGTTCGGAGCGACAGCCCAACGGAGTATGGAATCCATCTGATGGCTTGCTATTTCATCGTCCATCATCACGGCGGTCGGATTAACGCGCGCAGCGAGAGCGGCCAAGGCACTGTGTTTACCATCCGGCTGCCCACACATCCGAGCCACGCGCCCCCGGCTCAAAAGACGGACACCGACTTTCTCCAAAAGGTGGTCCTCAACGATTCGCTCTGGGAAAAGCTCATCTCCAGCGAATAAGCCGCCGCGCCTGCGCGGTCCGGGTCCCACCCAGAGGCTGCCGATGAACAAAGCTGTCTTTCTTGACCGCGACGGTACTTTGATCGAGGAACGGGATTACCTCCGTCGTCCGGAGGAGGTGGTGATTTTCCCCGGCGTAGGACCGTCATTAAGACGGCTCCAGGAGGCTGGGTTCTGCTTGTTCGTCGTTTCCAACCAGTCGGGCGTTGGCCGCGGCTATTTCACTCTCGACGACGTGGATCTGGTCAATCGTCATCTGTTGGCCGAACTCGCTCGTGAAAGCGTCCGATTCACGAAGATCTACATCGCGCCCGAGGCGCCTGACGTTCCCAGCCGCGGCCGAAAACCTTCCCCCCGGTTCCTCTTCGATGCCCGCGACGAGTTTGGGTTGGACCTGTCCGAAAGCTTCATGGTGGGTGACAAATTGATTGATTTGGAATGCGGTTGGAACGCGGGCGTCAAGAAAAGCATCCTGGTCCGCACCGGTTACGGCGCCGAGTGCGAGCGAGCCGTGCCGGAAAAAATTAGCCGGGCAGCGATCGTCAACGACCTGGCCACCGCCGCTGACTTCATCCTAAACGAAGGCTGATCTCCTTTCGGAGTCACGCAGTGCCACCGGGCACGAACGCCAACGCTCTGCGTCCGCCTTCGGCCACTTCCTCCCGGGTCATTCCCAAGGTCACGAACTCCCGAGCAGCCTCGGCACCGCGGTAACCCGGCACGACGGCCAGGTGCAGCCATTTAAGCGCCTCAATGCGGCATTCCGATGCCCCGGACTGCTGCAACTTCTTGCTGGCGCGATGCTGCGCCACGCCCACGTGGTATTGCGCCCCGGGGTGACCGAGTTCCGCCGCCTTGCGCAGCCACATACCCGCCGTGGCTTCATTGCGGACCACCCCCTGCCCCTGGCCATACATCAGCCCAAGATTGAATTGCGCCACGCAATGGCCCTGGCCAGCTGCCTTTAGATACCAGCCGGCTGCTTGCGCATAATCGTGGATTGCACCCTCTCCCTCTGCGAGTTCCCGGCCCAGGTTGAACTGCGTCTCGGCGTCCTGAGGCACGGCGGTCGGTTGGTCCAGGGTGGCGTGCAGAACAGGCTTTAAGGGACGGCCCAGCCAGCGGCCGAGAAACGCTAATGCCATAATCGGAACATCCGGCGGTGTCGACGCCCGCTACAGACTCGCCCGCCGCCAGTTGGTAAAACCAACAGGTTTATCGTAGAGATTGTTAATTCCCGGATCATCGCGTCGACCCTAACGTCAGCAATTGAAGTGCCGCCCCATGGGGCAAGTCCCAAGTTGCTGGCGTTTAAGCACATTGCCACCTGTCCAGCTATTGCGCGGTGGAGTTTCACGATTTGAAACCGTGCAAACTGCTCGGCTTCGGTTCCCTTCGCCGTGCAACGTGCACGGGGCGCGGCGCGAACGCACCGCCCGTAAAGCTGCTGTCGGGTGTGCAACATGCACGATGTTTTCGTTGGTATTGATGCAAATTGCAACGGCGTCCCCGTTGTTGCCAGGAAATCAAGAAAGGGAGATTGCTCACAAGCCACTAGCCATCAATTCATTGCTCTGAACGGCCGATGCATGGCACCCGCTCTGCTTTAAGAAGGAGGGATGGTTGTATTGCGGTGGACCATCACCGTCACCACTAGATCCATCATAGCTTTCACCAGGAGGGGTGGGCGCAAGGTTGGGACGACGAAATCATCAACACTCAAAAAGCAAAAACATACGAATTATGACACTGAACATCAGACCCATTGGTGACCGAATCCTTGTGGAAGCGGTCGAGGAGAAGGAAGTTAAAAAGGGAGGAATTATTATCCCCGACACCGCCAAGGAAAAACCCATGGAGAGCCGAGTAGTGGCCCTGGGCACCGGGAAGACGGATGACAACGGCAAGAAGGTTCCCTTTGAAATGAA
>JANXQE010000618.1 GCA_025356925.1 Limisphaerales bacterium
AGAGCGGTGCGCTGGTAACCAGCGAGGACAACCCTCGGATCACCCCGCTCGGTCGACTGCTGCTCAAGACGAAGCTCGATGAGCTGCCCCAGCTTTGGAATGTGCTGGTAGGAGAAATGAGTTTGGTGGGACCCCGGCCCGAAATGCCTCGTTATGTCGCTGGTTACACAGCAGCGCAACGCGAGATTTTGAATTACAAGCCGGGCATCACCGACGTGGCTTCGTTGCTCTTTCGCGACGAGGAAGCGCGTCTGCGCGGCTCTGAGGATCTGGAGGGGTTTTATCTCCGTTACTGCCTGCCAAAAAAGATAGAGCTGAATCGGCAATACGCTGAGCGGGCGACGTTGCTCCGAGATGCCTGGATCATTCTCCAAACTTTATTCCCCTATTGGCTCGGGGTGCTCGTGATTTATCTCATCTCCTTGACGTTCAGTTTTTGGATTGCTTACGAACTGAAAGCCGACTTTCGGGCGCGCCGCCAGGATTATGTGGAGTTCAGGCATTTCCTGCCTTTGGTGGTCTTCCCGCAGCTCATTCTCCTGGTCTGGCGCGGCCAATTGCGCGGCTTGCTGAGCTACTTTAGCATTCCCGAAATTCGCAGGACCGTTGTCGCTCTAGCGGCGGCTCTCGTAATCCAGGTGGGGCTCTGCTACCCATTCGAGCGGCGCTTGGTGCCAACCCCCAGCATCCTCCTCATGGATTTCATTCTGTCGTTCTTCACGCTTTGTGGTCTCCGCATGGGCTTTCGCTTGCTCCGGGAGCAGTCCTCGCGCACACGCCCAGCCGGCCAATCGGCACTCCAACGGGTGGCCATCATCGGCACAGGCGAGCTGGCGACCAACCTGTTGCTTGATTTCGCCCGGAGTGAGAACCCGACCCGGCGGGTGGTTGCCTTTTTCGACGATGATCCGCGCACCTGGCACAAGCGCCCGCACGATATTCCCGTAGTTGGCCTGCCGGAGTGCCTGCTGCACCGGGAATGGCTGGAGCAAATCGACGAGGTGGTCGTGACGCTGCCTGAGGCGGACTCTGCGCGGATTCGAGAAATCACCGAAATGCTGAAGGACTTGCCGATGAAGGTTACCATCGCGTCCGGCTGGCCAGTGCTGAGAACGCTCTAAACTCGACTGTTTTTCCGGATGTTTGTTCCCTTGAAAAATCTCCGCCTGGACCTCTCGCCACAGAAGCGATTTACGGTCCTTCTGTTGCTGTACGCGAGTGAATTGGCAGCCAGCCTCTGGCTGGCTTACGAACTGCGTTTCGATTTTGCCGTGGATCGCGTCTACGAGCAGGAGCGGTTGTTTGTTCTGCTATGGCTGATACCCTTGCAGTTGACGTTGCTCTGGCTCTTCCATCAACTCAAAGCCC
>JANXQE010000638.1 GCA_025356925.1 Limisphaerales bacterium
GCGCAGTTCCGCAGCCGGAAGGCCGAGCTCCGATCAGCGGCCACGGTCGTCAAGCAGACCGGAGCGAGGAACTGTGCGCAGGAGCGGGGAGTAACAACCAACGAACGGATTGTAAAGTGGTTCGCAAAAAACGGTTTGCCCTGTCTCCGTACTCACCGACGCCAAATCAGTATTCTCCACCCTTGAAGCAACCGGTGTCCGGCTGGTAACAATCTTGACCAAGATAGAGTTGACCGGCGGATAGCCTTATGCATGATCTCAGAGCAGTGCCAGTAATCCGAAAACGTGGTTTACAAACGGGCAAGAACCTAATGCTTGCGAGCATCGACATAACTCTTCGTACCATCCGAGAGCAATCGTTTTTCAGGGTGCGCCCGGCTCGCAGCCAGAGCGCCGCGCATGGGGTACCGGCCTGCCCGCGATGAAAACGTTGCTAGTCATTGCCGAGCACCCCGATTTCGCGGAAGCAGTACGAACAGGAATCAATGCGGAGCAGTACCGAGTGGTGCACCGCGCCACTCTGGACGAAGCCGAGCCGTTGCTGGTCCATGGGCTGGCCGAGGCGTGCATCCTGGATGTGGAATTGGCGAACGTGCAAGGTATCTGGTCATTCGAAAAGCTTCGGCGCCGCGCCCCGAAGTGTCCGATCATCATCTACACTGGAGGCCACTGGGAGTGGGAAGAGGAAGCCTACCTTCAAGGCGCAACGCATGTGCTGTCCAAACCGGTTCGCCCTCGCATGCTCTCGGCACTGCTCGACCGGCTCTGGCCGGCGGCCCCAATCCTGCGCGCCGCCCAGGCAATCGAGCCTTTGCCTAGCTCCGAGCCGGCCAGGGGTTCGAGCGGCGCCTTCGTGCCTACCGTCGCTCAAGCGATGGGAGTGCTGCGCGATTTTTCCGGGATCCTCACCCATTCCCTGGACAGCGAGGCAATGCTCAGGCAGTTTCTTCTTCTGCTGCGGGAGCTGCTCGGGATAAACCGGGCAGCGGTCTTCCTGCGCCAGCCGTTCAACTCTTCCCCCGGCCCGACATCCTCGTCGGATGTTCGCAGGCTGACCGCCGCCTGCGCCCTTGGTCTGTCGCCCGGATTGCTGGAGCACTTTGAACTCTCGTTCGACGCGGGAATCGGAGGACACCTGTTCCGCTTCGGACGTATCCTGCGGCGCCAGAGCGACGACGTCCGGCAGGATCTCGAAGCGCAGAAGGAGTTTGAGTTGCTTGGAGCCCAGGTCGCGGTTCCCATTCTCGATCGCGAGACTGTTCTGGGGGTAGCGGTCTTTGACGGCCGTATCACCGGCGAGCCGCTGGTCAATGCCGAGCTCGAACTCATCTTTCATCTGCTCGAGCAACTCGGCCTGGCCATCAAAAATATCTGGTTGCACGACCAGTTGGTCGCCAATCATGAGATGATGGCCGAGATCCTCCGTGAACTCAGCAGCGCCTGTGTGGTCGTCAGCCGCGATTTGCTCGTTCTCCACGCCAACAAAGCCGCCCGGAAGTACTTCGGCCGCGCCGAGCGGCGCAGCGGGGAGATGGACTTCAGCGACCTGCCTCAAGCGCTCGGCGCCAAGGTTTACCAGGTTCTCAAGACCGGTTCCGCAATTTCAAGTTTCAACTACCAACCGGAGGATGCCTCGGGCACGATTTATCGCATCAACATCGTTCCGTTCCAGCGCCAGCAAGCCGGCCTGCCGGCCTCCGCGTTGTTGATGGCTGAGGATCTCACCCAGAGCGAGCAACTGCGCCGCCTCGAACTCGAAACCGCCAATCTGAGGCTGATCAAGATCATGGCCGAGCGGCTGACCCACGAGATCGGCAATGCCATGGTGCCGCTATCCACCCACCAGCAGTTGCTGGGTGACAAATGGAAAGACCCGGAATTCCGTGCCTCGCTCGATTTGGCGTTGGCCGATGGGGTCAAACGCGTTACCCGGCTCATTAACCAAATGCGGTTTCTGGCCCAGGACAACCTCTCCTCGCCGGAAGCCTTCCCCATTGCGCCTTTGATCGAGGAGGCCTACCAGGAAGCCTGTAAGTACCAGCCAGTAAAATCCGCCCCATTGCGCTACGACAGCAGTAACAAGCCGATCATTTTAAACGGAGACCGGGCGGCACTGAAACACGCGTTGGCGGAGGTGCTACTCAACGCCCTGCAGGCTAACCCCTCCGATCCGAAGGTCGGCGTGCGGCTGCAAACCGATGCCAACGGTAACGGGCTCATGGCGCTGGAAATCGAGGTTCAGGACAACGGTGGTGGGTTTTCTGCTGAGGCCATTAAGAAAGCACCCTCGCCGTTCTTCACCACGAGGAATGTGGGGCTGGGTCTTGGCTTGACCGTCAGCCGAAAGATTGTCGAAACGCACCACGGCAAGCTCGAGATCGTGACTCCCAAAACCGGCCACGCGGGCGTGGTTCGCATTTCGTTGCCGCTGGACTCTCCGATGTCGCTGCCGGCGTGACCCTTGGCGGCGATTACCGCGCGCGGAATTCGCAGCGGACACAGTGCGGCAAGCCCGCAACCGTACGACCGCAAAAATGCGGGCCGGTCGCCCGCGGCGGGAAGCAACCCGGGAGTGTGCTGAGTGGATCTCCTTTCCCAACGCGCTGCGCCTCCCCCGTCGTCCGGGTGCCCTCGCAGTCAAGCAAGGACTGAGCCGATGGTAGGGGTTTTTGACTTTACTCATGGCTTCTTCTAGCCTCCCCCGCCATGAAAGTAATTAGTCACCACGACGCCGATTATGCTGAGCAGTTGCGCGAGTTGGCCGCGCCCTCAAGCCTCTTTGACCCCGTTATTGAAGAGCGTACCCGGTCGATTCTGAAAGGTGTCCAGGAGCGCGGTGATGCGGCGGTGCTCGAGCTGACTGAAAGATTTGACGGCGCAAAACTGCGCGCGGATCAACTGCCGCTTACCCAGGCCGAATTGCTAACGGCCGCCGTCAAGGCGAACGAGGCACTCCGCAAGGCCCTCTCCGAAGCGGAGAAAAACATCGCGGCTTTTGCAAGGAAATCGCTCCGTAAAAGCTGGCAAACCCGCAACTCGCACGGGGCGATCGTGGGTGAGAGATTTGACCCTTTCCAACGAGTTGGCGTCTACATTCCCGGCGGAACCGCGCCGTTGGTTTCCACCGCCTTGATGACGATCACTTTGGCCAGAGTGGCCCAGTGCCGAGAAATCGCTGTCTGCACTCCGTGTGACCGCGCTGGCGGGATTAACCCCGCGTTGCTCTGTGCCGCCCGAATGGCGGGGGCAACTGAAATTTATCGTGTCGGAGGCGCCCAAGCCATTGCCGCCATGGCGTATGGCACCGCTACGATCCCGCGCGTCCAAAAGATATTCGGCCCCGGAAACGCTTACGTGGTGACTGCCAAGCGCTTGGTGGTCGGTCACGTGGCGATCGATCTGTTACCCGGTCCCAGCGAGTTGTTGGTGCTGGCTGATGAAACTGCCGACCCAAAGTTCGTCGCTGCGGACCTCCTGGCGCAGGCTGAGCACGGCTCAGGCCACGAACGGGTTTGGTTGGTTACCACTTCCGGTAAACTCATCAAAGGCGTTGAAAAAGAACTGCCACGCCAGCTTTCAAAGCTCCCCCGCCGCGAACTCATACAACGTTCGCTTGAGAACGCCTGGCTCATCCAGGTCAAGTCGCTCGAAAAAGGCATCGAACTGGCCAACTCGCTCGCCCCGGAGCATTGCGAGGTCATCACTCGGCGCGCGCGCAAACTATCGAAACAGATTCTTACTGCCGGCGCCATTTTCCTTGGTCCCTGGTCACCGACGGTGCTGGGTGATTACGTGGCCGGCCCAAGCCACACTTTGCCAACAGGCGGCGCCGGCCGGTCCTTCGCCGGTCTAACGGTGGATCAGTTCCAGCGCCGCACGAGCCTGGTCGAGTATACCCGGGCGTCCCTGAAGAAAGCCCTGCCGGCTGTGCAGAAGTTTGCCGAGCTTGAGGGACTTGACGCTCACGGCCAAAGCGGGGAGGCCCGCTTTTAACTGCTCGCCGATCGCTCCCATCCCTATGACTCGTCCTACTGCCTCAGGTCTCTCGCCGGCCCGCCTGATCCGGCCGCTGGTCCGCGGACTAGTCCCGTACATTCCGGGCGAGCAACCAAAGTTCCGGGGCTTAATCAAACTCAACACCAACGAGAATCCGTACCCGCCCTCACCCAAAGTTCTGGATGCCGTCAAAGCCGCCGCCGATGGCCGCCTGCGGCTTTACCCGAACCCGACTGCTCAACCGTTGCGAGAAAAACTCGCCCGATTCCATCGCTGCAATCCCGACAACATTCTGGTCGGCAACGGTTCGGATGAGTTGCTGGCAATGGCGGTTCGGTGCTTTGTGGAACCCGTTGCACGCCACGCGCGCCGTGCCCCTGCCCTGGTCCAGTTTTTTACTCCCAGCTACTCGCTTTACCCTGTGCTGGCGGACATCCAAGGTGCACGTCAAAATCCGGTCCCGCTGAATCCCGATTTCACCTTGCCCCCTTTGTCCGAATTGAAGCGCGGCAAACAATGGGACCTCGAGGCCGCGCTCACTTTCATCACCACACCCAATGCCCCGAGCGGGCGCGGATATGGCACCGATCAGCTTCTGAAGCTTTGCCAAGCCCAACGAGGAGTGGTTGTCCTGGACGAAGCGTACGTGGATTTTGCGCAGGAAAACGCGCTTTCGTTGGCTCTTAAGTATCCGCACGTGCTGGTCGCGCGGACTTTTTCGAAGGCCTATTCACTTTGCTTCCAAAGGGTGGGTTACTTGATCGGACATCCTGAACTGATCTCCGCCCTGCACAAGATCCGCGATAGCTACAACGTCAACGGACTCGGCCAGATTGCCGCCGCTGCCACCCTGGACGACCTGCCCTATTACCGCGCGAATTTTCGCCGAATCATCGTCACACGCGAAAAGCTGAGCCGCCAATTGTGCAAACTTGGTTTCACGGTCCTGCCCAGCCAAACCAACTTTATCCTGGTGCGCCCGCCGCGCTCGGCCGCGGCAGATTGGCTTCAAAAGCTTCGCGACCAAAACATCCTGGTCCGCTGGTTTGACCAGCCCGCCACCCGGGAATACCTCCGCATCACAATCGGCGCCCCGCGGGAGGCCCAGTCTCTGATCAAAGCGGTTACAAAATACCTGGCAAAGACGAGTTCCACGAGTCCCTGAAAAAAGGCCCGGAAAAATCGGACTCGTGGAATTCGTCCCTTCGATCGGCGCTGGTTCTGCAATCGTTCCTTCGTTTTCGGGTTTTCACAATGGTTGGGCATTTATGTACCTCTTTTAGACAATCCCATCAGCTCGCCATTGGGCTGGTTGCAGTACCGTCGCGGCACCTTTCTTGCTCCGCACTGAGCGTGTACCTGGACTACTACGGCCTCACCGAGCCGCCGTTCGATATTACGCCGAACCCGCGCTTTCTCTTCTACAGTGCAAAACATCGCGAGGCCTATAACCACCTGCTGTACGGCTTACGTGAACGTAAGGGTTTCGTCCAGCTCACCGGTGAAGTGGGCGCCGGCAAGACCACGCTGTGCCGCGCGATGCTCGAACAACTCGACCACCAGCACTACGCCACCGCCCTGATTCTTAACCCGGTCATGAGCGCCGATGAGCTGATCAAGGCGATCGCCATCGAATTTGGTCTCCCGGTCAGCGGCCTGGATCGGCTCGACACGATTTCGGTGATTAACGAGTTCCTGCTCCAGCAAGTGGAACGTGGCAAGGATACCGTTCTGATTATCGACGAAGCCCAAGACCTGACGGATGAGCTGCTCGAGCAAGTCCGGTTGCTCTCGAATCTGGAAACCGACGATCGCAAGCTCTTGCAGATTGTCCTCATGGGCCAGCCCGAGCTGCGGGATCGGCTCAACAACCCGCGCTTGCGCCAACTTCGGCAACGGATCACCGTCCGCTACCACCTGCCACCTCTGACTCGTCATGAGGTCAGCCAGTACGTCCA
>JANXQE010000676.1 GCA_025356925.1 Limisphaerales bacterium
TCGGCCGTTCTGTTGAACGGCTTTCACGATAGCCTGCTGCTCGGCAATCGTGCGTGCCAGCGGCTTTTCTCCGTAGATATCCTTTTTGTTCTTCGCCGCTTCCGTGGCGACCAAGGCGTGCCAATTGTCCGGCACCGCCAACATGACTGCATCGATGTCTGTGCGGGCCATTAACTCCCGATAATCGTGATAGGCCTTGCAGTCTTGATTGCCGTTGCGTTCGTTGATTTTATTGACCGCGGCCTGGAGATGGTTCTTGTCAAGGTCGCAGGCGGCAACCACCTGGCATTCTTTGATGCCGAGAAACTCGTTAGTATTGCCCGGGCCCTGCATGCCCCAGCCGACCACGCCGAGTGTGACGCGTCCCGACGGAGGGGTGCTGCCGTCCGCGCCCAGCGCCGAAGCGGGCAAGAACCCCGGGGCAGCGAGCGCCAGGCCGGTGGTGGCGAGAAAATGACGACGACTAATACCGGAGCTAAGGTCAGATTTCTTCATAGAGGTAATGACGCCAGATCGCCCGGGGAAATTCGAGAACAAAATGCAGGTAATGGGGTAGGGATGGGCGAGGTAAATCCGAAGGCCGAAGCCCGAAAGAAGCCCGAACTCCGAAAAGAAACCCGATCGGAGATATCCCGGCACCTTGTGAAACCACGGGGCGAGATGTTGTTCGATCGCGCAAAGCTGAGTCAAACTCGGGGCTCCTTTGACTCAGAGCTCCAGTTAGCGCGGCGGTTCGGAGGCGGACTGAGGACGTAGTTGAATGGCGTCACCGATTCGGACCATGCCGGAGCGGCGGACTTCGGCCAGAACCCCCTGTCGATTTTGGAGCATTCGATCCCGCAATCCTTTGCAGATGGCGTCCATCTTTTCGCACGGATCCCGTGGCGCAAATACGTAGAGAACAGCGCCCCCAATCGCCACTTCGTGACCGACCAGGGCTACGAGGTCGATGCCAGTAGTCTCCACATTCGAACGCACCGCCCCCGGCGCGATGGAATCAAGGCCCAGCGCAGCAGCGTGCTCGGCGATTTGTTCGCGCTCCATCAGCGTAACTTGCCGCCGAGCGGGTTTGCCCGTGTCGCGGCTGAGGCGGCCAAAATATCTTGTGTCACCCTGGGCGCCTTTGGCTTCCACGAGTTCCACCGCCTCCACGCTCGCAAACGGTCCACCCGGCATGGAGGGATGAAGATGCAGCGAGGCGACCCGGCCGATCGAAGCAGAGCTCTTATCATTCATTCGTTTCATTAAGGATGCCGCAAGTCGGACGGGCCATCAAGTGAGTCCCCTAAGCCTTGGCCACGAGGTCTCCCCCGGACCGGCGCGCGGACATTCTTGTCCGCAGCAATATGCGAACGCGAATGTTACCAGGACTGGGCGCCAGTTCGAGTTCCGAATTACTTCGGCCTTCGGATTTCGGATTTTCCCCGCAGGGGGAGCTTGCCCTGAAAACCCTCGTACCTATAATGCGCCGATGCTCGACATAAAACTGATCCGTGAACGCCCGGGTTTTGTGCGGCAGCGGCTGGCCACGCGCGGGGCAGGGGATGAAGCGCGAATCGATGAGGTCCTCAAGCTGGATGAGCAGCGCCGTAACCTCCTGACCGAAGTCGAGTTGCTCAAGGCCCAGCGCAACAAAGCCTCCAAGGAGATCGGCGCCTTGATGGGACAGAAAAAGCTCGAGGAAGCCGACGCAAAGAAGAAAGAAACCCGCGAACTGGGCGACCGAATTGCGCAACTGGACAAAGAAGCGGCTGAAGCCGATGCCGCCCGCCACCAGGTAATGTTGCGCCTTCCTAATCTGCCGCATGACTCGGTTCCGGTCGGGAAAAGTGCCGAAGACAATCCAGTTGTTCGGACGTACGGGGAAAAGCCTGCGTTCGCTTTCAAGCCCAAGTCCCATGTGGAGCTATGCGACCAGCTCAAGCTGGTTGATTTCACCCGGGCCGCCAAGCTCTCCGGCAGTGGCTTCCTGCTCTATACTAACTGGGGCGCCAGGTTGGAGCGCGCATTGATCCAGTTCCTGCTTGATTTACACACCACCGAGCATGGCTACACGGAGGTCTCGCCCCCGTTCATGGTTGGGCCGCAATGTTTGGAAGGCGTCGGTCAGTTCCCAAAATTCGCCGACCAGTATTACGCAGTGCAGGAAGGTCTGGATACAACCACACTCGGCAAGCTCTATTTAATCCCGACCGCCGAGACGCCGGTGGCCAACATCCATCGCGAGGAACTGCTGCCGGAGCGCCAATTGCCCATCAGCTACTGCGCTTACACACCGTGTTTCCGCGGCGAAGCCGGTGCAGCCGGTGTTGGAACCCGCGGCATGATCCGTGTGCATCAGTTTGATAAAGTCGAGCTGATCAAGATTGTGAAGCCCGACGCGGGATGCGCTGAGCATGAGAAAATGCTGGCCGATGCTGAACGGGTGCTCCAGTTGCTGGGCTTGCATTACCGCGTCGTACTGCTCTGCTCCGGCGACATGGGTTTCCCCAGCGCCAAAACGTATGATATCGAGGTCTGGGCGCCAGGGCAGGGGAGCTACCTCGAGGTCTCCAGCGTTTCAAATTGCGAAGATTTCCAGGCCCGCCGAATGAATCTTCGCTTCAAAACTGAAGCCGGTGAAAACAAATTCCCCCACATATTAAATGGCAGCGGCACGGCGCTGGCGCGCCTGTTCGTGGCGTTGATTGAAACGTATCAACAAGCGGACGGCAGTCTCGCGATACCCGGCGCGCTGCAGAGCCATCTCAAGACGGAAAGGATCGTTTCTTGAGGTCCGTTTTGGGCTGCGCCACGGGTGGGCTGCGGTTCCCGCCGCCTTTTTGATTGTAATGAGAATCCTTCTCGCCAGCAGCGAAGTCCACCCCTACTCAAAAACAGGAGGACTGGCGGATATGGTGGGTTCTCTGGGAAAAGCCCTGGCCCGGGACGGCCAGCGAGTAGGTATCGTTACCCCGCTCTATCTGGGGATTCGTGAGCGCTTTCCGGCGCTTCGCCCGGTAGGCCCAGAGCTGGACTTTTCGTTGGGCGTTCGCCAGGTGCGGGGAGAGGTGTGGGTGTTGGAGGCCGCTCGGGGACTAACCATTTATTTCATCGACCAACCACAGTTTTATCAGCGAGCCGGATTGTATCAGCAAGACGGGGTTGATTACCCCGACAACGCCGAGCGGTTCTTATTTCTGGCAAAAGCCGTTGCGCACTTAGCCCTCCAGCTCGACTGGAAACCCGAGTTGGTCCATCTAAACGACTGGCAGGTTGGGGCTGCCGCGTTGCTGTTGCACCACCAAAGCAGACTCGCCGGGTCGGCGCATGCCCCTCGCACGTGCATGACGATCCACAACCTCGCGTACCAAGGCGTGTTTCCGGCGTCCCAGTACGCCTTGACGAATCTGCCATGGGAATATTTCGTCCCCGACGGCGTGGAGTTCTACGGGCACATGAATTGCCTCAAGGCCGGGATTTGCTATGCAGACGTCATCACTACGGTCAGTCCGCGCTACGCCCGTGAGATTACCAGTGAAGAATTCGGCTGCGGCCTCGATGGTTTGCTCCGGCAGCGCCAGGATTCACTGGTTGGCATCCTGAACGGAGTTGATTACGACGAGTGGAAGACAACGGGCAATCCTTATCTCAAATATCCGTTTTCCGCGGCAGACCTTCGCGGCAAGGCCGACAACAAAGCCGGACTGCAGGCTGAATTTGGCTTGCCCGTGAACGGTGAAACGCCGCTGTTCGGCAGCATCGGGCGCATGGTTGAACAGAAGGGTGTTGATATTATGTTGGGCGCGCTGGAGGAGATGTTGCATGCCAACATCCAGTTTGTGCAGATCGGGTCCGGCTCGACCGTTTTCCAGCGCGCGTTCCAGGATTTGGCTCGGCGGTTCCCGCAGCGCGCCGCTGTCCGGATTGGGTTTGACGAGGGAGCCTCGCATCGAATCGAAGCGGGATGTGATTTCTTCCTGATGCCCTCGCGATTCGAACCCTGCGGTCTCAACCAGATGTACAGTTTGCGCTACGGCACGATTCCCATCGTCCGCGGCACCGGTGGGCTCGATGACACCGTGATCGATCCGAAGGAAGACCTTGAGCGGGCCAACGGCATCAAATTTCACGAGTATTCTGGCCAGGCCCTGGCGAAAGGAATTCGCAAGGCCCTGGCTTTGTATGAATCGCCCGACCTGTTCCATCGTTTTCGGCTCAACGCCATGACGTCTGATTTCTCCTGGAGCCGCACCGCCGCTCGCTTCGTGGAGCTCTACCAAAGGGCGCTAGCTGCGAACCAACCCTGAACAACCGACTCGTCCAGTCACTTTGCATTCTCTGGGCGAACCCGATCGTGCCGTATCGCTGAGCCCGCCGATCCCGACGGCCAGGGTGTCGTGTCCGGCCAGCGCTTGGGCCTCGGAACACGGGGTTATCCGGCCCGACCTCGCAACGAACGTTCAAATGTGAATCAGTAGGGAGACCCACCCTGCTCCTTGCATATACTTCGCACAATGTTTGTTATATTCAATTGACCTACGCTGCGGGACGTGCACGCAAAAGCGCTTGACGTTTCATCAGCCTCCAGGTTAAAGTCCCTCAGCTTACAAATCGCAGGGTCAGAGCCGACACCGAGCGCGGTTTGTAAGGCAGACTCGCAAGGCTTCCACGGGTCAGAACTCGAATTGAGCTCTGACCACATTCACAAAGCAACTTGGCACTGGCTATGGAAAGAGACAGTGAACCGGTTGGACTCTTTCCAGCGCCGTGTCGATGAGGGGCCAGGACCTAAACGCAGCAATCGAATTCGCTCGCTATGTGCTTTGGTCCAAGCTGGATGACGTTCTCAAGCCTCACGATTGCGATGGTGCATTGAAGGTGGACAGCGCTTTCCTACGGTGGAAGGCGGAGGAATTGCAGCGGAACGTCCAGGAGTGCTACCAGCTCGGAAAAGGCGCAACAAGGACCGAACAGACGCAACTGGAAGGCATTAATCGGAAGCTTGACCTAATTGCCGGCCAACTTGTCAAAATGGCATTTCCGCCTCCAGCGATGGAAATTAGCGCGTAAAGTTTTCCGACAAAGTTTAATTAATGATTGTTTTTCGACGCGCAGTTTGATTCTCCGAGTGGAACTGTGGGGACTGGAACGTTCGAAGCGGGGCAACTTAGCGAAGCTCTGTGGTAGGTCGAGCAGCTAGAAAAGGACGCGGCTAGTTTCCCGCTTTGCGGCGCAACGCGCACCTAAAAACCTTTTCGTCTTGTAAGCGCAGCTAACTGTCAGCCTCTTGCGATCTCGCCCTGGCGATCTCGCGGACAATCTGGCCGGCTACATCCTGCGAACTTGAATCGAAGCGCTTCGATCCCGCAATAACTGACTGAATGTACATATCTCCATTTAAGTTGGCAATATAATTGTGGTGCGTGTCCTTAGTGAGGTTGTCGACTCTGGAGAAAAGACTGCCTCGACCGTCAAACGTTCCACTCAGAGTGTCTCCGAGGTCAATGTCCTTAGTG
>JANXQE010000696.1 GCA_025356925.1 Limisphaerales bacterium
GTAGAGCCCAACGCCCAGTTGCGCCCCCACATACAAAACTTTCAGCGACTCTTTTGGGAAAAGAAATTGTTGGGCGCCCGGGAAAAAGAAGCCGAACAACGAGGGTCCGAGGAAAACGCCCGCGATCATTTCTCCCACCACCTGCGGTTGGCCCAGGCGCCGCGAGAGAGCTCCAACTAGCCGGCAAGCGAACAGGATGACGAACATCTGCAAAAAGAATGCGGCTGAAAGTTGGGCGCTGGTCATAGCGGATGCGGGAGCGCAGTGGTGGGGCTTAGGGTTACCAGGCTGGGGTTGACGGGCTCAACGCACGTTCCTGATGTCCACATTCTGCTTAAGTCGGTGTTGAAGATGCGGGGGAAGTTCTGCCACAGTATTGCTTTCTGCAAGGCAAAAAAAGCTCGGGGCGTCTTTAATAATCGTGGGGTTAAATCCCGTGAACACTGAGTGGCCAGGATTCGCCATCCGCGATTCCGTGACATTTTTTGCGCTTTGAAGTCGCTCGATTCTCACCTATAACCACGGCGTGTCCGAGCCACCGCCCCAAGCCATTAGTGCGACGACGCGCTACTGCGCGGTTTTTGGGCATCCAATCAGGCATTCGGCATCTCCGGCGATGCAGAATGCCGGCCTCGCCGCGCTCGGCTTGAACTGGCGGTACCTGGCTTTTGACGTCCACCCCGAGCACCTGCGACAGGCGATTACTGGCGCTAAGGCCTTGAATTGTATCGGCCTTAATCTGACCGTGCCGCATAAATTATTGGCCCTGGAGATGGTTGACGCGCTCGACGAGTCGGCGCGGACTTGGGGTGCGGTGAACACGATTCGTTTTGAGGCCAGGAATGGCAATGGCGCCTGGTGCCCGCTACCCGAGTGGGCCGATCCGCCTTTGGAAATCCGGTCCAAAGGATTCAATACCGACGCTGATGCGATTGTCCGGGCGTTGCGGGAGGAATTGGGCGTCGAGCTGGCCGGGGCAAAAGTCTTGTTGCTCGGCGCCGGCGGGGCGGGGCGTACCGCGGCGCTAAAACTGGCTTCTGAAAACATCAGCGAACTCTTTCTGGTGAACCGCACACGAAATAAGGGGGAGGCTCTGGGCAACGAAATCACAGACCGCTGGCCGGCCATCAAAGTAACCTTAGGCTATCCCGGCAACCCGGTCGACCTGGTCCTCAACGCGACCTCCCTGGGCCTCTCGGAGGCAGACCCTCTGCCGTTTGATGAAGCCCAGTTCTCACTCAAGCATGCGGGCGCGGTCTATGACATGATTTATCGTCCGGCGGAAACTCCGTTGCTGAAGGTCGCCAAAAAGGCAGGCTGCCGCGTGGCCAATGGACTGGGCATGCTGCTTTATCAGGGCGCCAAAGCGCTCGAGTTATGGACCGGCCAGAAGGCTCCGATACAGATTATGCGTCGAGCCCTCGAAGAGAACGTGTATGGAACCTGAAGGGCGATCCGGTAACGGAGTCTTTAGCTTTCGTGCTCCTGATCCCCATACAGGGACAAGCCCGGGACTGCCAGTTCCGTTCCTGAGGACACAGGTTTCGCTCCCGGGCTGCCGAAAACTCTCCCTCTCCCCACGGGAGAGGGCCGGGGTGAGGGAAATTTTGGCCGCACCCGCCCACGAAGGAGACGCCAAAGCTACG
>JANXQE010000699.1 GCA_025356925.1 Limisphaerales bacterium
CGGACCTGGCCCAGGCATCCCGCCTGCCACATCGTGGGAAGGACCAAAGCTCGGCCTCATGCTCCACACCCGGCTTAACGCGGAAGCTCCGGACAGCACTCCGTAATCTCCCTGTCTTGCGCAATTCCCTTTCCCTGATGATGCTTGGGTTGCTTGAACACGTCTTGCGATCTGCGGTTCCGGTATCCTTACGAGGAATTCATGGACCACGTCAAAGCCATGAAAACGGTCCGCCAATGGGAGGACACCCAGCGCTTTGGTCACCTGGGTCATTCTCAAAACAGCCGCGCGAACAGCGCCCGCGTCGTCGAATATTTTTCTGATTCGTACCAGAACCAAAAGGAAGCGGTTCAGAAAGCCGAGCTCTTTCTCTCGATTTACGACCACATCGGGCGCAATGCAGGTTTTTATTCCAGGAAAGGCTTGGTGGAGGAGCTAAGTGATGGCTTGTTCTCCGTCGATCCGGCGCTGCTGCGCTCAGTGCACTTTGTTTTCACGGTCCCCGGCCGGCCCCAGACCATTAATCCAAAGAGAGTTCTCAATCTGGCGCGGGCATTTAAAGAGCTCGAACCCGCGTTAAAGAGCTCGAACCCGCGTTCTGACCCGCAACAGGTCTGCGCGGGTCCGACTCAATGCGACGTGCGCGTGCGGTCGTGCGGTGATCTGAGCCTCAGGGATTTTGACATTCCAGTGGAATTCCGCTATTTAACCCGCACGTTCCCAAAAGCAATTCAGGCGATGTCGGGTTATCCTATCAACGTGGCATAATCGAAGACCGCCGCCAAATCAAGAATCAGAATGCAACCATCACATTGGAATAGCCCTCGTCTGAGTGTCAGCCGATTCCGGTCTTGGATTTCACCAAGAACCAGGGGAAGGTCCGAATCATCTGGTCCACGCAGTACACGAACCACGTGCTGGAGGCCACCGCCAATCTGGCAGACCCAAATAGCTGGCAGCCGGTCACCGATGTTCCTCAAACGGTGGATTGTCAGTACTTCCTTAGCGTGCCAACGAACGTGGCCGGGTTGTTCTATCGGTTGCACAAGCCGTAAATGGAATGCAGGCATCTGGAGGGTGTCTGGGACATGGACCAGCGCGAACTCGTTTGCCATAATCCGGCTGTGATGAACGGGATCAGAACCAGTTCTTCCCCACCCGCATCGGGCCAAGTAAAGGGCGACGCCTGAAGACCAAACTCTTAGGAATAGTTATCGATACCATGAAAACACGTAAACTAGCCATCAACCTCCTGGTGGTTTGCTTTGTACTCGCCGCTATGTTGGACGTTGCCGTTGCCCAGACTGTCACCTCGCTGGGGCCCAACACTCCGACGCCGGGACCCGCTGACATTACAAATTTTCATACACCCAACCCCGCCTTTGGCGTCGATGAGAAGCCAGGTGGAATGAATTACTACGATGACAACGGCAATGGATTGATTTCCCCGGGACAGACATTCCAGTCGCCAACCAATGGCGTGTTGACGTCGGTCGCCTTTCAGATGGGCAATAACAGTGGAACCTACTCCGGTTCGGGGAGCGGCACAGGGCCGGGCTTGCTGCAACTCAGGGTTTTCCAGCTGGCCGGTCCAGGAAGCACCACCGCCACCTTGCTCGCGGACTACCGGAGCAACCCCAATTTCGTCTTTGCTGCAGAGGATTGGCTGCAATGGAGCGGCATCGCGGTGCGCTTAACGAACGGCGGGACCTATGGCTACACCATCTCTGCGGGCCTCAACGCCCTAAACCATTCTCAAATGTATTGCCGGGTGTATTGCATCGCCAACAACCCATATCCCGATGGTTCGATTTGCCTGATCCAGGCCGCGGGCGGCCCGAACTCGGTGACCTACAATGCCGTTGCCAACAATTACGATCAGAATTTCGATCTCGGATTTTCCGATTTGTCCGTGCTGGACAAACCTCTGGCTCCTTCACCCACAGCCTCGCCTGGGACCACTGTTTACGGCGGCACGCCATTGACTCTTACGGAAACTGCCAGTGGCGCGAATCTCCATTATCAGTGGCGAATCGAAACGGATGGCAACAGCAATAGCCTCACCAATATTCCGGGAGCTACCAGCTCGAATTTGCTCCAGATCGCGTCCTATGCGGGTGGCAATCCCATCTACTATGACGTTGTCGTTACAAACGTAAACGGGGCTGCCACCAGCTCCGTGGTTCAAATAACGGTTAACGCGCCGAGTGCGCCGGTACTCAACCAGGACTTGGCCAGCCTTACTCCTGCCACCTACGCCGGGGGCAGTTTGATTTTCAATGCGACGTTTGAAGGCACCCTGCCCATCTACTATCAGTGGACGACAAATTCCGGCGGTGGATTCTATCCCATTACCGGTGCCACAAATGCAACACTGACGCTCAACCACCTGCAAATGGGGTCTGTGGGAAGCATTCAAGTAGTCGCGACAAACTCCGTCGGAACTACCAATAGCTCGGTCGCAACCGTCACAATTCTGGCCGACCCACCGGCGCCCACCGGGAGCCAGCCCTATGCTTATGCGGTCTATGCGAACGAACCACTGGTTTATTGGCGTCTAAGTGAGACCAACGACACTTCGATCGGCGGAGTGCCGACCTACGATTACAGCGGAAACGGTCATGATGCGGTTTATGGGGCAGCGGCGCGCAACAACATCCCGGGCCCGCAATCTCCCGAATTTCCCGGATTTGAGCCCGCCAATACGGGCGTGCAACTGCCTGGCCCGAATGGCGCTGGCGGTCATGGTTATCTGGTATCACCCGATCTGAACGTGGACACCAACACGGTGACTTTTACGGCGTGGATCAACCCCACGGCAAACGTGGTTACCACTGCGGGAATAGTCTTCTGGCGCGATGGCGCCGATGGGGCCGGCTTAGGGTTCGGCGGGGCTTCAAGCAATGGGATGACTGAGGTGGGCTACACCTGGAACACCAACAGCGGTCTCACCTGGAATTGGGACTCCAATTTGTACCCTCCTTTAGGTCAATGGTCGTTCCTGGCATTGACCATCACCCCGACGGACGCGACCCTGTACCTCTACTATGTTGACGGCAATGCCGGAACGACCAACTTGCTGAAAGCGGTCAATGTCTTGCCGCACACAACTGAAGCGTTTAGTGGGGGCATAATCCGGGTTGGCGATGATACGTTTGATGATTATCGAGTTTTCCCCGGGAGCATCGACGAGGTGGCGATCTTTACTCATTCGCTGAGTGAGGCTCAGATCAACAATCTTTTCTTTACGGCGTTGGGAGCGCCGCAATTCGTCACCTTGAACAGCAGCTGGAATGGCAGGCAATTGACCCTGGACTGGCCGCAAGGCACACTGTTGGAGGCCACGAACATCGCGGGGCCGTGGACGGCGAATCCCGCGCTTTCGCCATTCCTGGTGACACCGACGGGGCCGCAAAAGTTCTATCGCGTACGGGTTCAGTAGTCCGAACGTTTAGGATGCAAGTCCATTGCACCTCCCCAACCGAGTGGGAGAGCCTTTTTCAAAAGTGCGTGGGCGGAGGCGGGTTGCCTGGGCCACCGCTTTTCATCGGGTTTTACCGCGGTGATGCAGGTCGCTTACTTCGGCGCCGGGACGACCAGGGATGGGCTCAACTTACAGAGAGATCTTCCACCTTGCTAAAAAACTGGACCACCGGCTTGCCAACGACTCCAGCCGCTTTCATGGTCTTTCGCAATTCGGGTGACTTGATAAACTTTTGCATCTGGCTCGCGTTTTCCCAACTGCAAACCACGGTCAGATCGTTCGGGCTCTTGCGGTCGCGATAAACGTGGAAGGAGGTCTCACCGGAGGCTTTGCGCGACGCACCGAAGGCATGGACCGCGCGTTTCCACTTTGCGTAATCTGTGACTCTATGACGTAGGCTTACATAGGGCATTTTGATTCCTTTTTTGTTCTGGTTGACCGCGCCACACGTTTTAACTTCGGCGGCCGGCAGCCCGTCGAGGAGGGTGACGAAGCCAGACTACGGTTTTTCGGGGTCGCTGTCGAACAAAACTTCGAGATAACGATGCTGTTGGAGACGCCTGCCGCGCGCGAAGCGCTTTTTGGGAGCTCGCGCAGTGATTATGGTTAATCGACAACTCCAGATCGGGTCAGTCTGAATCGAGCTCAAGGACACCGAAACGGTGCTCATAAAGCGGCGGACGTCACAGAGCAAGGTCTGATCGCCTGGAACGTCGGCTGGTGTAGCGGACATGGCTAACGAGATTAGCGTCGGCTCATGAGGTCGCACCTCGCACCCGGATAGCTATCCTTTTTTGCCGTCAGAACCCTGGTTATGAGGACTTTCGAGCATGTTCCCGACCGGGGTTTTTCCTTTCTTTCTGATGCCGAAACGGACATTAGTTCCCGAGCGGGAACAATCCGCTTGATTTCAGCGGTTTGTGGTCTTAATGTTCCCGTGCGGTAACATAGAAATAACGCTGTGAAAATGACGGCCAAACAGATCGGGGAATTGGTCAAGGCTACCCGCAAGAGTCTGGCGGTGACGCAAAAGGATCTGGCCATGACATCCGGCACAGGCTTGCGGTTCATTATCGAGCTGGAAAGGGGGAAACCCACTTGCCAGCTCAGCAAAGTCCTCACCGTCCTCAATACGCTGGGGATCACGATAAAGCTAACCCCGCCCGCGACCGACAAGAACCCGGGGCAAACCGGTAAAGCAGGGGTTTAAGCCATGCCACGGACGCTGGATGTTTACCTGCACCGGCACTTAATTGGTAAGCTCGTTCAGAAAGACCATGGCCACATGGTCTTTGATTACGTCGAGAGCTGGCTAACCAATCCCACGGCAATCCCGCTGTCACAATCGCTGCCGCTCACGAAAAAGCATTTCACCCGGAATGATTGCCGAGGATTCTTCGCCGGCGTTTTGCCAGATGAAAACAAACGGGAGATCATCGCTCGCAATCTCGGAATCAGCGCCAGAAACGATTTGGCCATGCTGGAACGGATTGGCGGTGAGTGCGCCGGTGCCGTGACATTCATAGCGGAAGGAACGAGCCTTCCGGAGCCTGAGCGTGAATACCGCCGCCTGAGCGCTCCTGAGTTGGCCGATATCATCAAGAGATTGCCCCGGCGTCCGCTCCTGGCCGGCGAGGAAGGCATTCGGCTTTCCTTGGCGGGCGCACAGGACAAAATTGCCGTGCATGTTTCGGGCGGTCAGATTTCCCTCCCGCTGAATGGGGCGCCGAGCACCCACATTCTCAAGCCGGCCATCGAGCGATTTGAAGGCATGGTCTTTAATGAAGCCTTGTGCATGCGTCTGGCCCAGGGTGCCGGTTTAAACACAGCGAACATGGAAATCTGCAGGGTGGAGGGCATTGATTATCTCTTGGTGCAGCGATATCACCGTGCTTTGGACACGGAGTCGCCGGAAGGGCCAGAGCGTCTTCGACGTGAACACCAGGAAGATTTTTGCCAGGCGCTGGGAATCGTGCCGGAACACAAGTATCAAAACGAAGGCGGACCCTCCATCAAACAGTGTTTTGAGTTGGTCCGTGCGGCGTCTTCCACTCCGGTCATTGACCTACAGGTCTTGCTCGACGCGGTCATATTCAACTGGCTAATTGGCAACCATGACGCACACGGCAAGAATTTCTCGCTCGTCTACCGCGGGGAGATCGGTTCCAGACGGCAAACACGTCTTGCACCACTCTACGATTTGATCAGCACAGTTTACTATCCGGAGCTCTCCCCGAAGATGGCGATGAAGCTTGGCGGCGAGTACCTTTCTGAACGCATCACGCCAGCGAACTTCGAACGCCTGGCGGAGGAGGCCGGCCTCGCCAAGCCGATGATGAAGCGTCGAGTGCTGGAGTTGGTAGAAGCGGTCGTGTCAACGTTGCGGACGGTCACAACTGACCATCCCGTTACGGTTGCGGTTGCGAAAGTAATTCAAAGCCGTTGCGAGCGGAAGCTGAGGGGTTTCACAGCATAAGCGCAACGGTTGGGGGATGCAGGCCTTGTGACGACACCACCTATTTCGCAGCCTGCCGCTGGGACAAATTTCTCTGACTAAGAACAAGAGGCGCGTGCAGCGAGACGGCTTTTTCAGGATCTTCAGCAGCGCGCTGAGAGGAGCGCTGCAGTAACTGATAAGAATTCGGTTTTCGCGCGCCGCCACTTACTCAACGCTGCGCGGGTGATCGATAGGTGCGACCCATTGCGCTCAATCACCGCATTCCTCAAGTCGAGGCCTTTGACATGTAATCGGAATTCCTACATGGCTTTGTGGAGATTCCCTACAGACAGCATAATCTGCTTTGGGTTAATTTTAGTTACTAATAGATTAGATGATGTAATCATACTATTCCGCGAGATCGCAAGGACTAGCATGAATAAGAAAGTCACCTCAGCCTGCATCGCACGGCCGTGGTGGTTTGCCCTTAGCGCCTTCACGCTTATCGAACTGCTGGTGGTCATGTCCATCATTTCCATTTTGGCGGCGATGCTCCTGCCGTCGCTGTCGCGCGCCAAA
Source organism: Limisphaerales bacterium (assembly GCA_025356925.1). Taxonomy (GTDB): domain Bacteria; phylum Verrucomicrobiota; class Verrucomicrobiia; order Limisphaerales; family UBA8199; genus JANXQE01. Next base: position 6,501 of record JANXQE010000699.1, read on the forward strand.
GCCAAAGCCCGGACCAGGCGCTGTCTCTCAAACCTGCGCCAAATAGGCATTGGCCTGACCATTTATCTGTCGGATAACAACGACCGCTTCCCCTACACGGGACATGAAGCTTACTGGATGTCGGTGTCCGACGTGTGGCTCCTGCTCAACCCATTCGTCGGGACCAACGCCTCTTTTTATGTTTGTCCGGCTGACCCTGGCCCTTTCAACGTGCTTTACGCGACGCTCTCCGGCTCCCAGCTTACGCCGCCGCTGACAACCAACGATTTGTCGATCGCAAGCTCCTACTATTATTACATGGGCTTTTGCCAAAGCGATCCTCCGCTGAGCATTCCAGGACAGCGCCGCCTGGGAGAGGTCACTGACCCATGCCAGAAAATTGTGCTGCGTTGCGAGGGAGTGGGCAGCTTGCGCGAGTTGGGCGACGGCCAAGCCCATGGAGCCTCCGCGAGAAGCATCCTGTTTGTCGATACGCACGCGGGTTTCGTACCGCGGCGGGCGCAACAGTTCGATCCGCGAGTGCCACAGGGGCCGCAGTGCTCCGACTGGGCAGGGTTCGATTGGAGCGATTTCCCATAGAGATTAAATGGTATACCTTCCTTGACTGCCCCCGCTTCGAGCCCGTTTCTTTTTTAAGGAAGCGCAAATGCCACCAGTGCGTCACTCTGGGGTTCCTCCTCCACCTTCGCATGCCCTCCGGCGGCGATCACCAGGAACTGCTTGCCCTCGGGGCGTGTGCGATAAGTCATCGGGGTGGCGGCGCCACTGGCGGGCAATTGTGTTTTCCAGATTTCTTTACCCGTCTCGATATCAAAGGCGCGGATGTAAGGGTCAATGGTACCAGCGATGAACGCCAAGCCGCCGGCGGTTACGATCGGACCACCCAGGCTAATCGAGCCTTGGGGGACGGCGGCGTGGCTGCCCCCGAGATCCTGCATCGAACCCAGCGGCACTTGCCAGCGGATCGTTCCACGAACCATATCCACGGCGGTCAGCATTCCCCACGGGGGCGGGCTACAGGGCAGGTTTGAAGGAGCCTGGAGGAAGTTTCGAAACAGGCCGTAAGGCGCTCCGGCTTGGCCGGCATACTCGCCTTTCTCCAGCCGTTGTTTGCGGTCTCCGAACTCGGCGCGGGGAACGAGCCTGACTTTGGCTGGCAGGTGATTGACGTTCACGACCAGCAGGCTCCGGCTCGGGTCGAAAGCGTAGCCGCTCCAGTTCATTCCCCCAACGTTGCCGGGAACCACCAGCGAGCCTTTCAAACTGGGCGGGGTGAATATGCCTTCGTTGCGGAGAGCGCGGAGACGGTTGCGACAGTCGTCGCACTCTCCGGGATTGGCCCCCCAGGCCTCATCGGCCGAAACGCTTTGCGGAACGAGTGGCGGCGGCGCTAATGGGAAGGGCTGTGTTGGAAAACTGGCTTCACCCGGCACATCACTTTGCGGCACGGGTCGCTCCTCCACTGGAAAGACCGGGACGCCCGTGTCGCGGTTCAGCACGTAAAGAAAACCAGTCTTATTGCCTTGGATGACCACCGGAATCTCTTTGCCTTCGTGGGTGAGCGTCGCCAGCAATGGCGGCGCAGCGCAGTCATAATCCCAGAGGTCGTGATGCACGAGTTGGAATCCCCAGGCCAGTTCCCCGGTCTGGGCGCGCAGGGCCACAATCGAATTCGCCCACCGGTCATCTCCGGGACGAAGCCCGCCGTAATAGTCAGGACTGGCGCTGCCGGTCGGAACAAATACCAGATGCCGTTCCGGATCGACGGCCATTATGGACCAGGCGTTCGCGGCCCCGGTCCGCCAAACCTTCGAGGATGAGTCTGGCGCGGAACCGGACGAATTGGGTGGCAGTGGCTCCCAACTCCAACGCAGGGCTCCCGTCCGTGCATCGAATGCGCGCACGACTCCGCTAGGCATCTCCACTCGCGAGTTGTCGTCAATCGCGGACCCGACGACGACCAGGTCATCGATCACAGTCGGCGGCGAGGTCATATGATACTGCCCGGGGAGATAGCGCGGGATGTTACGCAAGCTCACCTGGCCTCCGATCCCGAAGTCCGGACAGGGAATACCGGTCTCGGCGTCCAGGGCGATAAGGCGAGCGTCAAGTGTCGCTTCAAAAATCCGACGCCGGCTCCGGTTTCCTGCCGCGCCGGATTTTTCAGAAGTCGGCACGCGCCCCAGCCAGTTCGCAACGCCGCGGTTGATCAGCCCGTCACCATAATCCCAGGCGAGCTCGGTTTTCGGGTCATATGCCCAGAGCCGCTTTCCAGTCTCCGGTTCGAGGGCGATCACTCGATTAAACGGTGTCGTGAGAAACAGCCTGCCATCCACCAGGATGGGTGTCGTCTCAAAACCGCTTCGCTTTCGACGGTCCTTGCCGTCCGAGATGTCCCCGGTATGAAAGACCCACGCGACCTGAAGCCGGCCAACATTATCGCGATTGATCTGCGTCAGCGGGGAGTACCGCATCCCTCCGGCGTCATGGCCGTAATACGGCCAGTCGTCGATGGGTTCAGCCGCTGCACCAAGCAGGGGTCTGGCCACCACAGTACTGGCAAACACGAAAGCGTTGAGCAGGGATGTTCTGAGACGATTCAGACTCACGGGTTTCATAGGAGGAAGTTGCCCTGATTCTGCGAATCAGGCAAGCGTGCGGCGGAGTGTCGGCGGATACGCCCGTCACGACGGCGGGCCCGCACTCCCGAAGGGATTGTGGCCATCCGCCCAAAGGCCGCGACGACACCGCGGGTGGTTATCCGTAATTTCCCCTTCCCCGATTCAGTACTGCACCGAATTGCCGGGACTGTGGCACTGCTACTAAACTTCAGGCAATTGAAAACTGCTGTTCACCACGTTGCCGCGGATGAAATGTTTTTTGCGCAGCTCGAAGAATTCTGCCGCCTGGTGCAGGAGGAGTTTCTGGCGAGGTTTAACGAGGTGACTGAAATCTCAACCTCGACGTCGCACGCGCTGGCATTTACCGAAACGCTTATGCTCTGTCCCACCTTGGAGGCTGCTCGCGCCTGCATCCGCCGCGAGCTGCCAGCCGCGCTGAGCTTTGTCGTCGCCGTTCAAAGCATGCAACGCCAACTCAAAATCGGGAATTTCAGCCTCTCCTCCCAAGCTCCCGAGTTCCAAACCCGGTTTTATTTGCTTGCCTGCGCCCTCCAGGAGTACCTGGAGTCGCTCCGGCCGGAGTCGGCCTCATTCCGCAAATCGTAAGCGTGTCTAAAGCCGAGTTGGCTGTGAGCGCTGCCAATCGCTTCGTCCGTTTGGGCTTTCCAAGCCGGCGAAACGTCCGCAGGATTGCCCGATAAACCGCACCAGCACAAAACCACCACGACCGGAGTTGCCCGCATGAGCGACGAGGATCCCACCGAGCATGTCCAGGAAGAAATCGGCCATGAGGCCACCCATGCGGGCCACGATGCCGAACACGTCAAAGCCGCCGCCGGAGCGCGCGCCTCACATTGGATCACCGCCGCAGCCATGACGGCGGCATGCCTGGCTGCCTTCGCGGCGGTGACCGGCGCCCTGGCCACTACTCATCTGACTGAAGCCACGCATCGGCGGATCGAATCCAACGACAAATGGTCTTTTTACCAGTCCAAATCCCTGAAGAATTCGCTGCTCGAGACCAAAGCCGAAATTCTGGCCGCGCTCGACCGCGTGCCGCCGCCCGCCGACCTGAAAAAAATCGAAGGATATAACCTTGAGAAAAAACAGATCCGGGCGGAGGCCGAAGCTTTGGAAGCCTTGTCGATGGCCCATCTGCGCGCTCACCAAACCTTCGAGTTGGCGGCCACGATGTTTCATATCGCCATCGCGATCGTAGCCATCTCAGTCGTCGCTCGCCGCCCGTTATTCTGGTACGGATCCATCGCCCTCGGGGTGCTGGGTGTGGGTATCTTCACCCAAGCGCTTATCCACGCGCCAGCCGATGAATCCAAGGGGCGGGACCCGGTGGCAATGATCAGCGAGCCGCCTCCAGCCAAAACCGGCCACGCCCAGCCACCCACCTCAGAAACCACAGCAGGTGAGCACTAGGGCGCGGTTTTTGCACCGGTTCAATGAACGATGCCGCCTCGAGGTCCGCAGGGGTGCGCTCGGGAAGCGTGCTCCCCTGCTGGATTGGTCTACCGGCCGCGCTCACCGGCTCCGTCACTGGCAACAAGCGGTGGCGCTCTCCGTGCTGACGGCGTGGTTGCCATGCAGTCCGTTGTCGGCCGCCCCGCAGCCACCGGCAACCGTCCGGACCTTCCTCAAAAGCCATTGTGTTGAATGCCACGATGCCGACAGCAAAAAGGGAGGATTGGACCTCAATGAGTTGAGCTTCACATGGAACAGCCCGGAAAGCTTCTCACATTGGGTCGCGATCCACGATCGTGTCACCGCGGGTGAGATGCCTCCGAAGAAGAAGCCGCGCCCGGCCATGGCTGAACTGAGAGCCTTTACCAACTCCTTGGGTTCGG
>JANXQE010000700.1 GCA_025356925.1 Limisphaerales bacterium
GCGGCCAGGAAGCTGCGGAGCATCTCAAAGACGACGCCCAACGGGGTCTCCGTTTCGGTCGCCTGTTCGATGAGGCTGACACAATAACAGGCTTGTTGCAGGTACGCCATCTCCTGCCGCAGGAATACGTGGGTTTCGCGCACGTTGACTTCGCGCAGGTTATGTAAATCGGAAGTTCGACTCCGATTGAAGCTCAAGTCGGCCAGGTAGAACAGATCCAACTTGCCTCGAAACGGGGATTTGGGCCGGCGCGCGCCTTTGGCCACAGTGGCGAGCCGTCCAAGAGTGGGCGTGAGCCAATGAACGATCAGGCTGGTCTCCGTCAGCGGCCGGGTGCGCAACACCAATCCCAACGCGGTCTCAATCATGGCCGACCGGAGTCAGGGCGGCTTTGGCGTGCCGCAGCCCCGGTGCTCCTGGCGGACGGCTGTACTCCGGAACAATCGAACCCAGGCTGATGATGTACTTGATCCCGTCGGCGACCGACATCTCCAGCTTGATGACCTTATCCTCCGGCAGCAGAATCAAAAAGCCCGAGGTTGGGTTCGGCGTGGCTGGAACAAAAACGCAAACGACCTTCTCAGGGATCTTGGATTGCACTTCCAGGTCTGGCTCACTGGTGATGAATCCGATGGAATGCACGCCCGCTCTCGGGAATTCGACCAATACCACCGTGCGGAAAGAGGTTTTGTTGCTGGACGAAAACGCATCATTCACCTGCTTGGTCGCGCCGTAGATCTTGTTGAGCAACGGCACGCGCAGCAAGCCCGCATCGACCCATTGGATGATGCGTTTGCCGAAGTAATTTCGCGCCAGCAATCCGACCAGGCCGATGAGCAGCACGGCCAGGAGCAACGCTGTCACACTCCAGTACCAGAACAGCGGACCGCTGCCCTGATCGTGGTGGGTCCAGGGCCGGGGAAGGAAAATCAGCAGCGTGTCTGTGATTGTGGCTACGGTGCCGAACAGCCACATCAGGGCGGCAACGGATACCACCGCCGGCAGGACGATGGCCAGGCCCGCCCAGAAGTTAGCCTGCCCACGCGCAAAAAGACTTTGTTTCACCTCGCCAATCTAGGTCCTCGCCCAACCTGGCTCAAGACGCATTCACGCCCCTCTTTCCAGGCTGGAGAAGTGAAATTGGCTCGCTAATTCCCCAAGCAGGCGATGCTCTTCTCGCTTCATTTTGCGCCGGCGGGCGGCGCGGCGATCGTCATGGCCCGTCAGGTGAAGGATGCCATGTACTACATAGCGCACCACTTCACTCTGCCAGGTCGTGTGAAAGCGAGCCGCCTGAATCAGGGCTTCGTCCACGCAGATAAAAATTTCTCCCGCTAACCCGGTCGCCCGAGGCTTGTCGGTGTAGTCGAATGTCAGGACATCGGTGGAGCCCTGGTGTCGAAGGAAAGTCTCGTTCAGACGAGTCATCTCGGGTGCGGCGACCACATAAATCCCGATGTCGAAGGAACCTGCGCGCAACAGTTCGCGGAGCAAAGCTCGAGCGATGCTCCGCAACAGACGCGCGTCCACCGGCCGAATTCTTTGCCGGTTGCGAACCCGCAAAGTGTTATGCGCGTTCCGGACGGGCTTTGCCACGGTGCTCTTCGTAGGCGGCGATGATGCGTTGAACGAGCGCGTGCCGCACGACGTCACGCCTGGTAAACTCGACAATCGAGATGCCTTCGACTTGCTTCAACACCCGGTGGGCCTCAAGCAGGCCCGAGTGTTTGTGGGCGGGCAGATCGATTTGGGTCTCGTCACCGGTGATCACCGCCTTCGAGTTGGCGCCCAGCCGAGTCAGGAACATGAACATTTGTTCCGTCGTCGAGTTTTGAGCTTCATCCAGGATAATGAAGGCATGGTTGAGGGTGCGCCCCCGCATATAGGCCAGCGGAGCGATCTCGATCACGCCTCGCTCGGTGTGCTTTTGGACCTCTTCGGCCGGCAGCATGTCCTGCAGCGCGTCGTGTAACGGCCGAAGGTAAGGCATGATTTTTTCGTACAGGTCGCCTGGAAGAAACCCCAGCGCTTCGCCTGCCTCAACCGCCGGACGGGTGAGAATGATTCGGGAAACGCGCCCTTCTCGCAGCGCCGACAGCGCCATCGCCACGGCCAGGTAGGTTTTGCCCGTTCCGGCCGGACCGACTCCGAAGGTCACATCGTGGTGACGAATGGCGTCGAGGTATTTCTTTTGGCCCACGGTTTTGGCGGTGACGCCCGGTTTCTTTTCGGAGGTTTGGATGCGATCGCTCATGATGTCTTTGAGCATCGAGATCCCCTCCTGCTTGATGATGTTCAACGCGTGCGAAAATTCGCGGTTGCGAACCGGTGTGCCCGCTTGCACTGAGTTTTCCAGCATCAGGAACAAATGCTTGGCGCGGTCCAGCGCATCGGCCTCGCCTTCAAGCTTGATCCAGCCTTCCCGCGAGGTGGCTTTAACACCCAGTTGTTCTTCGATCGCCTGGAGGTTGCGCGGATCGTTGTTGTAGAGCTGCTGGGCTAACCGGGCGGTCTCAAAATGAAGGGTTTCGATTGGCATTCAATGGTTCAGGTGTTCCTCCAACAAAGCCGCTCGCAACTGAGCGGCCACTTCCTTCAATGCTTGCGGCACGACACTCGTATTCGCCAGCACCGGCATAAAATTGGTATCTCCTTCCCAGCGGGGAACCACATGAACATGGAGATGTTCCAGGATCCCCGCTCCGGCCACTTTGCCCAGGTTAATTCCCATGTTAAAGCCCTGAGGCTTCATCACGCGGGTTAGGGCATGTTGACAACTCCGAGCCAGTTTGAGCAATTCCAATAACTCTTCATCGGTTAGTCCGTCGAGATCCTGGACCTGCTTGTAGGGCACCACCATGAGATGCCCGCCGGTGTAAGGGTAGGCATTCAGCAACGCAAAGCATGTCCGCGCGCGCGCGATCACGAGATTAGCCTCGTCATCGCTCGATTGAGCGATTCGCGAAAAGACGCTATCCGCCTGCGCTGGCTTGGGCGCGAGGATATACTCGATTCGCCAGGGGGCATGCAGCGATTCCATGGGGAGAGGTTAGAGAGACCGTGAGGGAAAGTCAAAAAGGGTGTCAGCCAAAGCAAGTATTCGGGGCCGTCAAACGATTGCCGTCGCCTGCTAAGGCAGGACCTCAGCTGGCGCCGTGTCCAAAATGCCCGTCTTGCGAGCATGCCGGCCGTAAACCCACTCGAACACGGGCGAGGTCATCAGCGTGGTCACGATCGCCATCAGCACCATGATCGAAAAGAGAGCGGGCTGAATCACTCCTTTTTGGAGTCCGATATTGATGATGATGAGTTCCATCAACCCTCGAGAATTCATCAGCGCGCCAACCGCCAGCGCCGTCCGGTTGTCCTCGCCGTTGAGCCGGGCCGCAGCCCAGCAAGCGCCCCCTTTGCCCAGACAGGCGGCGGCGATGACGGCCCCTGCAATCAGCAGCAATTGAGCGCTGTTGACCATGTCCAGCCGGGTGTTCAGACCCGAGAATGTAAAAAACATGGGCAGTAAAAAGACGACCGCAAATGGTTCGAGCTGGCGCTGGAGTTCCCGCGCGAAAAATCCTCGGGGCATGGCAATCCCCAACAGGAACCCGCCGAAAACCGCGTGGATGCCGATGCTGTCTGTGACCCAGACGGCCAGCATGAACAACATCAACGTGAGGGCCAGAAGGGAATTGGTTATTTGACCGGCACGCTCGGTCGCGCCGCTGAACCAGACGAGCAATCGGCGCCCAACCGTCAACACGAGCACGGCATAGACCACGCCTCCGCCGATGGCTTTGACCGCCAGCATCGGTCCAGCTCCAAAACTTGCCAACACGATGGCCAGCACACATCATATTCGGCAAACCACAGCCGGTTCTGGTCGTCGAAGCGACCGCGCCGCG
>JANXQE010000702.1 GCA_025356925.1 Limisphaerales bacterium
ACGCCCTCACCCAGGCCTCCGCCATTCTCCAGCATCACCTCGACGTCTTCGTTGGGTATGACAAGAATGCTGTCGAGTTCGAAGAAGTGGTCGATAAGCAGGACGAGGAAAAAACCAAGCTCAAGAAGCTCCTCAACATGAGCGTCAACGAAATCGAGCTGAGCGTCCGCGCGGCCAATTGCTTGAACAACGCCAACATCACAACCGTCGGCCAGTTGGCCATGAAGTCCGAGCAGGAAATGCTCAAGTATCGTAATTTTGGCAAGAAATCTCTCAACGAGATCAAAGAGAAATTGGCCGCCCTCGGCCTGACCTTGGGCATGACCTTCGAGCCCGATCTCCTCGAAGCTCCGAAGGAAGAGCCGATGACTCTGACTCGGTAACAGGAACTTTATGCGACACCTCAAGCGCACCGCCAAGTTGGGCCGCACCGGTCAACACCGCAACGCGATGCTCGCCAACCTGGTTTGCAGTCTGATCAAACACAAACGCGTGACCACCAGTTTGGCGAAAGCCAAGGCGGCCCGCTCCGTGGCTGAAAAAATGGTCACCTTAGGAAAACACGGAACGCTCCACGATCGCCGACTAGCCGTCGCCCGGCTTCACCAGGAGGATGCCGTCAAAATCCTGTTTACCGAGATTGCTCCGGCTCAAAAAACGCGTCGTGGCGGTTACACCCGCATCGTCAAACTCGGCCAAAGGCAGGGTGATGCCGGGCACCTCGCCATCCTCGAGTGGGTGGACATGCCCTTGCCCGAGGCGGAACCTGCCGAAGCCAAGCCTGCCCAGGAGGCCAAATCAGCCGAAGGCGCTCCCGCATAATCACACGGAGCTTTTTAAGGCTTTTACCAGCCCGCTCTTCTTCCGAAGGCGGGCTTTTTTTTAGCTATCTTCCGGCAACGGTTGGCCCTTGGTTTCCGGCGCCCAAAGCAGAGCTACGATCCCAACCAAATAAATGGCGGACATCATCATCGCGACGACGCGGAAGGACATCAGACTGCTCAGCCAGCCAAGCAGCAAGGGAAAGGGAGCCGCCAGGTAACGCACCGTATTATAGCAGAAACCCACTCCTGTCCCGCGCAAGCGTGTCGGAAAGATCTCCGGAAAGTAAATCGAGTAGCCCGCGAACACCGAAAGCGTGGCAAACCCCAATAGCGGTAGCATCCAGTAAACATCGGTCGCCGTCCTCAATGAGGAGAACACGTACGCAACCACCACGAGACAGAGCACGAAAGCGATCAAAAACGCCGTGCGCCGGCTGAAGTATCCCGCGACCAGCGTGAATGCGAACATCCCGAACAGCGCTCCCAGGTCCTGCAGGAACGTGCCGGTGCTCCGCGTCTTGTCGATCGTCGCTTGCAGTTCGAGGATCGTACCCGGAAAGGTTTGTTCCACCAACTGGCGGTTCAGGAAATAGAGGTTTTTTGGGTCAGGCTTCTTTTCCAACACTTGGATCAGGTTTTTCGTTCCCTTCTTCAGATGAATTGATCCAAAAGCGTTCGCGTCGTACAAGTTGCTTCCCCGCATCATCTGGTTGAATTCGCTGACGAGCTCCTCCACGACATCCGCAGGCATGACCTTCGCGGTTTGGACCTGCGCCAGTTTTTGGACAAATGCCGGCGAGAGCTGGCGTTTCACAACCAGAACTGCCTGGCTGCTTTCGGAACCCAGAGCGTGACAGATTTCCGCGGGGCGAAGCACATCCGTGACGAGTAGCGGCCGGTCCTTGAACGCCGTCGTGATCAGCTCGGGAGAGAAAAACGCGATGCCCCACAACCCGACCATCCCCGCCAAGCCGAGGCAAACGCCCACCACCAGGTGCCGTCGCCAGCGCGGATGTCTAAATAAATCAGTGAGAGAACCCACCGATTTTGCGCCTTTGCCTTCGGCTGCCTGGGCCTTGGCTCTCCGCCAAACCTCGGGTTCCTTCAGGATCAGCACCATTGGAACCGCCATCAGCGCGGGGAAAACGCTGACAAACGACAGCACCTGCCAGCCGCTATAATGTCCCCAGTAGTTCTCGATCCCCGGCGTGATCTTTAGACTCAGCACCGAGGCCAGCATGTTCCCAAAGGCCGAAAGCGCCTGCATCGAACCCAGCGCGACAGTCCGGAAGTGTCGTGGCACGCTCTCGGCGACCAGCGTCGTGGCTGCGCCAAACATGCCGCCAACTCCCAGCCCGAATATAAAGCGATAGATCAGAAACTCCGGGCCATTCCGCGCGAAACCGGAAAGGCCCGAGAACAATGAGTACGCGAGCAGCGTGGCCACCATGGTTTTGACACGGCCGTAGCGATCGCTCAGCAGGCCAAAGATAATCCCGCCGGTGGCCCAGCCAATCATGAGCAGGAAAGTCGCCACCACTCCCCAACCTCGGACCTCGTTATCCGTCGCCGCCGCACCGAGCAACTCGCGCAGGGCCGGTTCACGCGATAGCACGAAGATCCGCTGCCCCATGCAATCGAAAAGCCAACCCGAAGCTGCCAGAACAACGACCAGCCAATGATAGACCGAAACCCGTTCGGACCCGCTGTCCCGTGAGGTTTCGGGGAATTGCGCTGTTCCAGAGGAGATCTGCGGGGCCGAAAGCGGTTTCATCGTCACCATACTCCGTAACCAGCGTAGGAAGTGTCAAGCTACT
>JANXQE010000073.1 GCA_025356925.1 Limisphaerales bacterium
GTGAGGCGGCGCCTACCGCTCGCTATAAGGAATCGGCCAGGACGGTGGAGGCGTTCCTGAGGAAGGTGGACCCGCGCGGTCTTTCGTTCAGCGACGTCGAAGGGAGCATGCGATACCTCGATACGCTGTCGCGCCAGGACGCGTCCGCCAAGTGCGCTCTGAACCTTGCGCTCCTGGACGGCGCCGGCAAGAAAGCCAAAAAACCGATCCACGACCTGCTCGGGCTGGGATTCCGCGACGACCGTCATTTGACCTCTTTTACGATCGGCATCGACAAACCCGAGGTGATACGAAAGAAAGTTGAGCAAGCCGCGGCATACCCGGTCTTAAAGATGAAAGTCGGCGGGCCGGAGGACAAGCCGAACCTCCAGGCGCTTCGCGAAGTGGCACCGGGCAAAACCGTCCGCGTGGATGCCAACGAAGGTTGGAAGACCAAAGAGCAAGCGCTGCAAATGATCGAATGGCTGGCGGAGGACAAGCATGTCCAATACGTCGAACAGCCACTGCCAGCGAGCACGCCGTCCAAAGATTGGATTTGGCTCAAGCAACGGTCCCCGCTTCCCATTTTCGGTGACGAATCCTACCACCGGGCAGACGACATTGAGATTGCCGCCGAGTGTTTTCATGGCGTCAACGTGAAGCTGGTCAAGACGGGAGGCATCAGTGGGGGTCTGGCCGCGCTGATGGCCGCGCGCAAAGCCGGCCTCAAAACCATGATCGGCTGCATGATCGAGACGAGCGTTCTGATCAGCGCCGCCGCTCACCTGGCTGAGCTGTGCGACTACCTTGACGTGGATGGCAACGTCCTTATCACCAACGATCCCTATCTGGGTGTGGCGACACGGCAGGGCCTGCTCTCGTTCGCCAGCGCTCCCGAAAAGTTTGGCTTGCGCGTTAGCCCGCGCCCTTAAAAAGCCAGCCGTCGCCCAGTCTCTTATGACCAACTCGACCGCCCTTCGCATCGCCGCATTGCTGGGAGTGTTGGCTGTGGCCTTGGGCGCTTTCGGAGCGCACGGTTTGAAAGATCTTCTCGGCCGCAACGGCACCGCCGCCATTTGGGAAAAAGCGGTGTTTTACCACTTCATCCACACGGTCATGCTCTTCGTCCTGGCCCAGCGTCCAGCACTTCAGCGTGGGCCCTGGTCGTGTTTTCTGGTTGGGATAGTGATTTTCTCCGGCTCCTTATACTTTCTGGCGCTCACCAACGGTCGAGTTTTGGGGGCCATTACTCCTATCGGCGGTGCCAGCTTCATCGCGGGATGGCTTTGGCTTCTGATCAGGCCGTTCTCAGGAACTGCCCTGAAATAGCCTTTTTCAACCCGTAATCCGAAGGCCTAAATCCGAATTCTGAGGCTCAGGCAGCGCTTTCCATCGATGTTCGTTTTGGATCTAGCGGCGAACCGCTCGGACCGTCGGCCTTCGGGTTTTGGCTTCGGCCCCACCTGCTTTTCCAGTTGCGCTCCTGGACCTTGCGCTTTACAACCAAGATGGCCGCTGAGCCACCGAACTATGTTGAACCGTCGTTTATTTCTCAAGCGCACCGCGCTGGCTGCCGGTGCCTTCTCCACGAGCGCGTTGCTTCCAACTCCTCACCTGGTCGCGGCTGAGGGCGCTTCCGACCGACTTAATTGTGTGCAGATCGGGTGCGGTGGACGGGGGATGAATCACCTGGACTGGGTGGTCAACACGAGCAAGGAGAACCTGGTCGCGATCGTTGACCCGGACGAAAAGGCGCATGCGAAAGTTAAAAAATGGTTGCAGGACAAGCAACAAGACCCAGACAAACTTCAGGTGTTTACCGATTACCGCGTCATGTATGACAAGATCGGAAAACAGATCGATGCCGTCTTCATCGCCGCGCCCAACCACCACCACGCGGCGGCGGCGATGCTCGCGATGCAACTGAACAAAGGGGTATATTGCGAGAAACCGCTCTGCCACGATATCGCTGAAGCCCGCAAACTGCGCGAGCTGGCCAAGCATTCCAAGGCGCCGGCTCAAATGGGCAACCAGGGGCACTGCGACGACGGCTATCGTCGTCTCTGCGAATTTATCTGGGCGGGCGTAGTTGGAAATATCACCGAAACCCACAGTTGGACTGATCGCGCCAATGGCGGGGCGGGGCCGCGCCCGCCGGCTTTGCCAACCCCGCCGGGACTGCACTGGGATGAATGGGTTGGACCCGCTCCGTATCGCGAGTACCACACCGATCTGCACCCACACGAGTGGCATGGCTGGTATGACTTCGGCAACGGCTCACTGGGCAACATGAGTTGTCACGTGCTCGACGGAGTTTACTGGGCGCTCAAATTGGATCATCCCACTTCCATCGAAGCCGAGGAGATTCGCGACGGCAGCGATGAGCGTTACCCGACCGGCAGCCGGTTGCGCTGGGACTGTCCGGCCCGGGGCGACATGCCCCCCCTCAAAGTTTATTGGTACGAAGGACTGAAGAAGGGCGCCAGCCCCGACGCTGCGGTTGGAAACCTGAAAACTGTGAAGGGCAGCGCCCGCAACCTCCCCCCACTGCTGCTCGATCTACAGAAACAATATCCCGACGAGGAATTCGATTCAAGTGGTTCGCTTTACGTTGGCGAGAAAGGCATCCTCTACACCGCGACTTACGGTGGCCACTTCCATCTTCTGCCTTTGGAAAAAATGCAAACGATGACGCAACCACCGCGAACCTTGCCTCGTCCCAAGAACATCATGCAGGATTTCCTCGACGCCTGCCGCGCTGGGAAAACAGAGACCGCGGCTCCATTTGAATATGGCTCGCGCCTCACCGAATTCTCTATCCTGGGGAACCTCGCCCAGCATGCCGGGGTCGGAAAGAAGGTCGAATGGGATGGTCCCGGCATGAAAGTCACGAACATCCCTGAACTCAATGAGTGGGTCCAACGCCCCTACCGCAAAGGCTGGCCAGCCTAAAGACAAGGCGATTTGGTACTTGGATCACCGGACCAGAAATGATATTTTTTGGAGAGGCGAGGCTGATAATGAAAAGCTTACGAACAAAAAAGGATGACGTAGTCCGGCTGTTATTATACGAACCGGTTCCCCCTCTCTAGTGGCCTCCGCACTTGATACTCAAGGTTTTGCATCGAGAAAGGCGGATAACTTATTCAGCGACCAGCCGTCTCTGAATCACAGTTCGATGAAGGCCTTACCTTCAATAGTGCTAGCCGTGGTCCTCCTCCTCTGTGGCTGCAACTCCAGCGACAAAGCGGGCGATGCGCTACGCCGGGCGAAAAGCTATGCTCAGAAGGGTGAGTTCGAAAAGGCATTGCAGGAGCACATCTGGTTTCATGATAACGCGCTTCAGGTGGACCGGAGTTATTATGGGGTCCGGTTATCTTTTGCTTTGGACGAATGGGTTGAACTCGGAAGGAAATATCCGAGGGCGCTAGAGGAATTGAAAAACATCCGGGATAAGAAGGCCTCCCTTCTTGCAGGTGGAGATACGAATCCGGAGCTGTTCCATGACGTTGAGGCCATCAATGAGCACCTGGGGGACACACGATCCACGGCTGTGCTTTTCAAACAGATAGAAGCCCGAAATTCCACGTTCGCCGGGTCTCTGTATGAGATCGCGGAGAAATCACTGATTGCGGCCGGCGAATATCCGCTTGCCCGCAAGTATCTGGGAGACCCACAGGGAAGGTTTACAACGGCAACAAACAATTTCGAGCGCGGGCTTGTATTTGCTGCTAAACATAGCCAAAACGGCGACATGGCACGCAAGGCTACTGAAGAGATTTTCTCGGAACTAGTTGTTCGACTTGTCACCGTGCTGGCCAGGACCGGTGATTCACCCGGGGCGCACGGAATCCAAACCGAAGCGCTTAGACTTTTGGACAATGAGGCCATCAAGAATGCGTTGGTCCAGTAGTTTATCGAACAACCGAAGGCAGCGAACTCCGCGATGACATTTCAAGTTCATGTCGGAGATCAGTGGCGCGGAATCGCTGCTCCGGATCGTTCGTTGTGACATGAAGTTGCATTCGGTACTGCTTGGCGGAGCAATCCTGACCAAGCCCTGCGTGTGTCCGCAGGTACTCCACGGAAGCATGCGTCTGATGGGCTGTCCCGAGGTCGGGGCTACTGTCAGGGGTATGAAGCCTTCCCGGTAATGTAGCAAACCTGGCAGCCTCAAGCCGGGGGAGCGCTAGAGTCGGAGGATACGGTTAAACTACTGAACGCTTTTAAGCACCGTCATAGCGAACGAGCCAAAGGGGCTGTTTAAGGCTCAGCCACAAGGCAAGCAGTCGAGTCCGGGTCGTCGAACGTGGCCCGGCGGAACACTCACAGACTGCCGGTGTAGCAGAGCGGACCAAACCCTTCCCGTATCGAATGCAGAACATGGAAAGGCTGTCGTTCCGGGCCACGCCGTTCGTGGCCGCCCCAACCGCAAGGCAGGGTAGCGGAAACAGCATTGAGAAGACCGAACAAGCCAATGCCAGTGCTTAATACATTGGATATGCCCACTTCGGTCAGGTCTCGCTTTGCAAGAGAAACCGTTGAACCATCCTTGAGGAGGAAAAGCAAATGACAGTGGATTTATTCGCTGGTGCGTCCTCCAACAAAGTGTCGGACTGGGAAGCTGTTGATTGGCCCAAAATCCGGCAGGCTGTCAGGAGGCTACAGTTGCGTATTGCAAAGGCAATCCGAGCAGGAAAATACGGCAAGGCAAAGGCCTTGTCGTGGCTGCTCACACACTCGCGCTCGGCCAAGCTATTGGCTGTTAAGCGGGTGACGGAAAACAAGGGTGCAAAAACACCCGGTGTAGATAACAAACTATGGAGGACTGACAGACAAAAGTATGCAGCAGCGCAGAACCTGAAACGTCGGGGATACCGACCGCAACCGTTGCGGCGGATATATATTCCCAAGAAGAACGGCAAACTGCGTCCCTTAAGCATCCCCACCTTGCACGAACGGGCCATGCAAGCGCTCCACGCGCTGGCCCTAAAACCAATCGCTGAGACTATCGGCGACCGAAACTCCTACGGGTTTCGGGAAGGCCGTTCGTGCGCCGACGCCATTGGTCAGTGTTTTTGTGCACTGGCCAAAAGCTACGCGCCGGTCTGGGTGCTCGAAGGCGATATCAAGAGCTGTTTTGACCGAATCAGCCACGCGTGGCTACTCAAGTCCATTCCGATGTAGCAGAGGACACTACGTCAATGGCTGGCCGCCGGCTATTGGGAAAAAGGCCAACTGTTTCCAACCAACGAAGGGACACCACAAGGCGGGATTAAAAATCTTGCTCCCGCACACTTCAACCATGACCTTGTGGTCGTGATTTCAGCATGAGTTTAATTTTTCGAATGCTTCGGATATTCTTCATCCTTGAGGTTTTAACTTGTGCTGCCTTGGCGGTTGACTATTTCCCCCCGCCAGATAGCGCGGGCGGTTGGCGCATCGCACTGGATGCGGCTCAAATGCGCAAAAGGGCCGGCATGGATTTACCCAAGCTTGAGCAAACATGGACGTTCACCCAGCGTTGCACCCAAAATGGGGGATTGTTGGTGGTTAGAAATGGTTATCTCGTGCTCGAAAAATACTTCGGTCGCGCTAGCCGGAATGCGAATCCTGACATGGCCTCCACGGGCAAAGCCTTTACCAGCATCGCCTGCGGCATCATGTTGCAAGAGTTTCGTGACCGGATCCCCGAAGGGCTGGACGCGAAGGTATTCACGGAAAAATATCTGCCGGAAGCGTTCGAGCCAGACGGCAAGCTGGATGACGCGCGCCGGGCGGACATCACACTCGGTCAATTGCTGTGCATGTCCGGTGGGTATAACGGGGAGGGTGGTGCGCCCATGGCGATGGTGATGGGTAAGGCCTTTCCGCTTCAGCCGGCTCCGGGACAGAACATCCGCGACCTCGATCAGTCTTCTTTGCGCTGCGCCATGTGGACGAATGCCGGCGCGGGGTATTCTTATTCCTCTCCGGAGCCGCATATTGCTTCCATTGTGTTGCGCCGTGTGACGGGAATGGAACTGGCGGATTACATTGACGAGCGCCTTGCAAAACCGATGGGTTGGGGCGCATGGGCGTATTGCTTGCACCGGGGCGACTTCACGCTGCCGCACGCCAACGGGGCAGGGAGTATTGCTGTACACGCGACAGATGCCTTGCGCTTCGGGTACTGTCTGCTGCGCCACGGCAAGTGGGCAGGGCGTCAGTTAGCGCCTGCGGATTACATCGCGCGCTGCAACCAGATGTCGCCTTACAATCCGCATTGTCCCTTCACGTTGCAGTTCGAGCACAATTCCGATGGCCACGTAGTTGGGGCGCCTCGCGATGCGTTTTGGAAATCAGGCGCGGGCGGGTTCGCCATTATGGTTGTGCCCTCGCTGGACTTGGTGGCTTACAAAATGGGTGGTAATAACGGCCAATACGATCCGGCGCTTACGGGGTTGCTTCAACCAACACCTGACCATTCCCGCGACGATTGGAAGCCCGTACCGCGAACGCCGTTCAACGAAGGCAGCTTGGGTGGTGATGATGGCATCCGCCGCGTGCTTGAGATGGTCTGTGCCGCGGCGGGCGGTTAGGGGTCGCTCATACCGATTTACACACGGCGTCCCGTTTTCGCTTCTCGTGCATCTGCGCTAACAGCTCCTGTTTGAACGCCTGAAGGGTGGTTTGTGCCGACAGTTTTGACTGACCCCTGCGCCGAACGCCTGCGGGGGTAACAGTTTAGCTCCTACTGACATTTTTTTGCATTAATTTTAGCATTTACCCCTTGACGGACTGATTTTCATGCCCTAAAGTATGCGTATAGATACGCATACTTATGAGCAAGCAAGA